>JABEVL010000038.1 GCA_013043995.1 Spirochaetales bacterium
GGATGAAGGACCCGACAAAGGAGGTCCCTTTGGCCCCTACGTCCAGAGCGAAAGGCTTCAAAAGTACCGCGAAACCGCTGAGCTCCTTGTGCAGAATGGTCGAGCTTACAGGTGTTTTTGCACCCCCGAGAGGTTGACGGAACTTCGCACTTGGCAGGAGTCTCAGAAGATGCCTCTGGGTTACGACAGGCACTGCCGGAGTCTCTCTGTCAGCGAATCGGAGCAATTCGTCCAAGACGGCTTGCCGTACGTTGTCCGTTTCCTGCAACCCACAGAGGGAAGCATCGAGGTGAGGGACGAGATCTTGGGGCCGGTCCTTAAAGCCTGTTCCGACCTGCCTGTTGACCCTGTGCTTTTGAAATCAGACGGCTTTCCGACCTACCATCTGGCTCATGTTGTCGACGATCACGCCATGCAGACGACCCATGTCTTGCGGGCCCAGGAATGGTTGCCCAGCGCACCCCTCCACGTTCAGCTTTTTAACGCCCTCGGTTGGGAAGTGCCACGCTACGTTCACCTGCCCCTCATTCTGGGGGCGGATGGGCAAAAGCTTTCCAAACGGCACGGTGCAACGAGTGTGCGGCAGTTTCGCGATTCAGGTTACCTGCCTGAGGCCTTGGTCAATTATCTGGCCCTTCTGGGATGGAGCGGCGGCGGAGACCGGGAGTTTTATTCGTTGCCCGAGCTTGAGGCACTTTTTTCCCTCGAACGCCTGAACAAATCTCCTGCGATCTTTGACTACAAAAAGCTCGATCACTTTAACGCCAGCTTCATCCGTAAGAAATCGGACTCGGAACTCGCTGCGTTGGTTGCGTTGGAGCTGGAACGCTCAGGACTTCTGCATCCCCCCCTTGCCGAATCCGATCAGGCCAAGGTTGCTATCATGACTCCCTTGATCAAGGAACGCATGACCTTTCTGCCGGACGCTGTTCAGGCTCTGCGTTTTGTTTTCAGTGACGTACACGTGGAAAATATCGAGGATCTTGTTCCCAAAAAAGGCACGCGCGAGGGAAGCCTTCGGGTGCTTGAAGCAGCCCTAGGGTTGATCGCTGATTTGGAAAGCCAGCCGACCGAAGTTATCGAAGAGTTATTTCGCTCCAAAGCCGAGGCATTGGGGGTCAAACTCGGAGATTTTATGCATCCTGTGCGAGTGGCCCTTACCGGAAGCAAGGTCAGCCCTCCGATGTTCGGATCGATGCGGGCACTGGGCGTAGCTTCAGTCCGTAAACGTCTTGAAGCGGCTTTAGCGGCCTTGCAAGGCTAGAGAATCCCTGCTTTTCCTTGTCAAAAATCATCGTGCAGGGTAGAGTGAGAAGATTGATTTTCTTGAGAAAGCTATCAAAAGCGTCGTGCTTTTTAAATGACCTCTCAGTACTGGAGTTTTTATGAGCGAGTCCAAAGATCAGGGCAAGGCCCACGTCACCCTAGAAAAATTAGTTTCCCTCTCGCGGCGTCGAGGTTTTGTTTTCCAATCAAGTGAGATCTATGGCGGGCAGTCGGGTGCCTGGGACTACGGTCCGTTGGGAGTCGAATTAAAAAAGAACATCCAACAGGTCTGGTGGAAAGAAATGACCCAGATGCACGACAACATCGTCGGGCTGGACGCGGCGATCCTGATGCATCCTCGAGTCTGGGAAGCTTCGGGTCACGTGGAAAACTTCACAGATCCCTTGGTCGAATGCAAAAAATGCAAGGGACGTTTTCGTGCGGACCATATCGATTTAAATGGTCCCTGTCCCACCTGCGGTAACCGCGGCACGCTGGGTGAACCCCGTAAGTTCAACCTAATGTTCACCACGCACATCGGCCCGGTGGAGGAAACCGCAAGCTTGATCTATTTGCGCCCTGAGACAGCCCAGGGTATTTTTGTCAATTTTAAAAACGTGGTGGCATCCAGCCGTGTCAAGGTACCTTTTGGGATTGCTCAGGTCGGCAAAGCCTTTCGGAACGAAATTGTCACGAAGGCCTTTATTTTTCGTACCGCTGAATTTGAACAGATGGAAATGCAGTTTTTTATCAACCCGAAAGAAGAACCCCAGTGGTTTGAATACTGGAAAAAAAGCCGCATCGACTATTACTCCAATAAACTGGGAATAGCACCCGAGCACCTGCGGTTTCATCAGCACGGCAAAGACGAGCTGGCACATTACGCGATCAATGCCTTTGACATCGAGTTTCTTTTTCCGATGGGATGGCAGGAGCTTGAGGGAATCCACAGCCGGTCGGACTACGATCTTCGTCGGCACCAGGAATTTTCAGGAGACAAACAAGAATACCTGGATCAGGAATCCGGGGAAAGGTTCTTGCCTTTTGTTATTGAAACAAGTGCCGGCCTTACGCGTTCGGTGCTGATGGTTTTAACGGATGCTTACGAAGAAGAAGTTTTGGGAGAAGGGGACGTACGAACCGTCCTGCATTTTCACCCAAATCTGGCACCTGTCAAAGTCGCCGTCATGCCTGTCGTCAAAAAAGACGGTTTACTCGAGCTTGCACAAGACCTTGAAAAGAGTCTCCGAGAAGACTTTGCCACCATGCTGGAGCCGACGGGCAATATCGGCAAGAACTATCGCCGGCAGGACGAGATTGGAACACCCTACTGCCTGACCGTGGATTACCAGACCAAGGAAGATCAGACGGTGACCATCCGGTACCGCGACAGCATGAAGCAGGAACGCGTCAAGATTGCCGAGCTTTCTGGGTTCATCCGTAACAACATGAAGAATTACCGGCGAGGTCAATAGCAAGGAGCTTGGCTTTAATTAGCGTGTGAGCGTAAAGCCAAGCCGCCTGAATCCAAAAGCAGGATGCTCCCCCGCGCAGTTTCGACCAGACCTTCTTCCTCAAAGTCCCGCAAAAGCCGGGTGACGACTTCGCGGGTTGTCCCCAAGCGTGTGGCGAGTTCCTGGTGAGTCAGGGGGAGTGTCACCTGGTTGCCGAGCTCCGTCGAGACATCGAGCAAAAGACGAGCCAGACGCTGATCCATGCGGTGGAAAGCCACCTCTTCGACAAGAGTAACCATCTGGGTGAGACGTCGTTCGTAGAGCTTGAAAACGTAACTTCGCCATGATGAGGACCTTTCGACAAGGTCGCGAAAGGTGCCCGCCGGCACGAACACGGCCTGGGTGTCTCGCTCAGCTCGGGCAAAGGCCGGGAAGGCCCCGCTCGAAAGAATGCAGGTCGTTGAAAGGATACACGATTCCCCAGCTTCGATACGGTAGAGGGTAATTTCGCGTCCTGTTTCAGAAGTCTTAAAAAGGTGCAACGAACCCGCTAAAACAAAGGGAACTCCTGCACAAGTCGAACCCTCACTCAGGAGAATTCGACCCGCCGGAAGGTGCAAAGACCCTAGAGGGGACAAAGCCGCCCACAGGGTCCTGTCAGAGGCGTCAAGGTCTGGGAAAGCCTTGAAAAGTTCACTACTCATAGGGTCCAGAAATCTGTGGGCTTTGCAACAGAATTCAAATAAGGCACCGAGCGGATTCGAACCGCTGAATGAAGGTTTTGCAGACCTCTCCCTTACCACTTGGGTACGGCGCCAATCAACATGGAAAATATAGTGAAATTGTCCACCAGTGTCCAGTGTTTATCTTTTAAAAACCTTCTAGCGCTTTTTGGCGTAGTCGATGGCGACTTGAAGGGAGCTCATCAGGTTGTCGTTGGGTAAGGGATCGGGAAGCCGCTCCGTGACCGGGATAAAGCCGGAGACATTACGGGCAAGCTCACGAACCTGGGCGCTGGAATTGTCGATTTCAGGGGCTAAAAGGTTCACGGCCAGCCACTTTTCTCGGCTTCCCACCTCACCTTGAAAGGAGGGAGAGGTGAGGAGGTTGACGAGGGCTTTGACCTCTTTGCTGGAGGACGCGGAGTTGTAGAATTCCAGGAAAAGGACAGGACCTGTTATCCAGGTATCCTTACCCCGCTTGACCTGCCAGGCTTGAAAACGGACAAGTCCGGGTTGCTGTGTTAATTCATACTGGCGGTAGGTTGAGGCAAAAACGTAGGGCGTCTTGGGCTTTTGCCAGAACTTGACGTCGGGGTCGGCAAACTGCCAGGTGGAGGGCGCCCAGGCTGGAGCAAGGATCCAAGCGGGTACAGCCGAAAGGGCAGCTTTCCAATTTGCAGGGGTTTGGGTGAACCATTTCTGGGCGGCTGGAAGGGTGGTTGGGGGAGTTTCAAGAAAGAAGATCGCTTGACGTATCAGGGGACTGTGTCCTGAAAACATGACCCGGTTACTCCAAACTTTTTTTCCAAGGTCCTGCCATTGCGGCAGGGGGGCCCCAGCGCCCGGAGGATTGAAGGCCATCACGCCTACGACGTCATAAAACACAGGCAAGACGGCCCAGTCGCCGTTTTTATTTTGTCCCAGGGCGGCCAAGGCCGCTATGGGGAAAAAGTTTTTGGAAAGGACGTTTGAACTCAAAGGAATCGATCGAGGCGCCCCGTGAGGCAGGTTCCAATTCGGTGTCGTGCTCAGGCGAACCACAAGGCCGTCCTTCGGCCAGGTGGTGTCGGGGGCGACCACCAGCGAACCCAGATCGGGCGTCGTGCGGGCTTTTTGGGCAACCAAAGCCCCGACGTCCTGGGCTTCGGGACTGACTAAAAGAGTTAGCCGCGGGGCGCAGGAACTCAGGATAAATAGAAAAAACAAGGGTGAAAAAAAATTAAGAGAAATCTTCATGGGTAAAACCGGTTCCTTGTTAGTCAGCAAGAAAATGCCTCCGGGGAAAAATTGGGACCCGCTCCGAGGTAAGAAGGGGTACTTAGTCACTCCTCCTTACCTCTTATGACCGCAGGACTACGATGCCCTCTGCTCCCTTCGGCTTGACGCCTTCGGTCGGAACGGGCCCCGAGGGCCTGCTAGTTTCTGCAGGACTTAGGGGCGGACAACCCGGAACCCTAAAAAGCTACCCTGGCCGTACGGAAAGACGCCGTACCGGCCAGCCACGAGGCAGAATGACGCATCGTAGTCCCAGCTACCGCCGTGTTCGACGCGGTACGCGCCCGAAGCTGCCTCCACCGTATAGTCACTCTGAGCTCCTGTAGGGTAGCTTCCATACCAATCCCACATCCATTCTTGTACATTGCCGCTCATGTCGTACAAGCCTAGCTCGTTGGGTGTTTTGGTTCCTACCGGTTGGGTGGTACCAGAACTGTTAGCAGAGTACCAGGCGTAGTTTCCGATATTGACCTGCCCCCCGTTTACTTCGGTACTCCCGGCGTAGCCCTTGAGGTAGCCCCCCGTATTTACCCCATTCACGAGATCACTAGTCAGGGCATCGGACGTTGCCCCCATCGCCGCCCACATGTACTCCATCTCGGTGGGCAGCC
>JABEVL010000039.1 GCA_013043995.1 Spirochaetales bacterium
CCCAGGCGACAAGCGCTAACCAGGCGTTCCCGGAAATTAGAAAATCATTGGGCTGAGCCAACGACACGGCAAACGCTGAAGCCAACACGGCCCAAAACAAAGAAAGGGACATGAACGTCATTATAGCAAAAAGGCGTTGATGATACTAGATTTTCGACTTAAACTGGGACAAAGGATTTAATGGTTGACTTCCAAACTCCTCTCCTGCCGCGAAACACACGCCAAGGAGTACGGTAGCTTTCCTGCAGTCGTCGCTTCCGCCCCTGGAAAGCTCGGTCTGTTGGGTGATTTTACCGAATTCGCTCACGGGCTCTCTGTCAATGCCGCCATCCTGCAGAGGGTTTGGGTCGCTGTAGCCCCGCGTTCTGATCATCTCGTGCGTTTTTTTTCCCGAGAGTACAATGAGAGGAAAAAGGCTTCGGTTTCGGGCCTTAAATTTCGAAAGGAAGACCGCTGGGCCAATTATTCCAAGGGAGTCCTTTCTGCTTTTGTCCAGCACGGGGTCGAACTCGAGGGCCTCGATCTGACGGTTTGCGGTGATGTCCCTCAAAGTGCAGGACTTTCTTCCTCCCAGGCTTTGTGCCTGGCGACGGCGGCGGCACTCGATGCTTTATTCCAAACTCAGCTAAAACCCGAAGAACTGATGAGGATTGCTCAGGGCGCGGAAACAAGTTTCCTGGGCCTGCCGACTGGGTTGACTTCGTTGTCGCTCCAAACTCACGTTCAGGAAAATCAGCTTTACTTCTACGATGCCCGCACCCAGAAGGGCGAACAGAGGACGTTGGGAAACGATTGGGAACTGGCTCTGGTCAACTCCAGGGTCCCCTCGATCTCGTTTGATTCCTCGGCGCGCTGGGCGCGTGAAGAGTGCGAGTCCTGCCTGCGGATTCTCAACTCGGGACGAGGATCTAAGTTTCTACGGGATTACACCAAAGCCGACTTGAGGGAACGCGTGGGGACGTTACCTGAATCGGCGCGGCGGCGAAGCCTGCACGTGCTGGACGAAATTGCCCGGGTTTCAGAGGCCAGGGAGCTTTGGCAGGCGGGCGACTGGCCGGGCCTGGGACGCCTGATGAACCGCTCTCATGAAAGCTTGAGGGACCTATTTGAGGTGTCGTGCCCTGAAATTGATTGGTTGGTGAAACGTCTCCAGGAAATCGACGGGTTGTTGGGAGCCCGCCTGACCGGAGAAGACTCAGGCGCCTGCGTGGTCGCCCTGGGTGCCCCCTCAGGGTGGAGTCGTTTTAAGCCTATTTCGGAGGAGTACGAAAGGATCTTCGGTTTTAAGGCTGAACTGACGGTTTTTCGGCCCCAAGAAGGCGTGCGGGTCGATCAAAAGCCCGTGCCTCTCGGTTGAACCCCGTTCCCTGTCCCGGTAGAATGGCCCCTAGGGGGGAACATGCGCGTTCTTCTGACCAACGATGATGGAATCGATAGTCCCGGGCTTGCCGCCGTTGAAGGGGCCTTGAGCGTCGAGCACGAAGTTTGGGTTGTCGCTCCCGACGCCGAACGTTCAGGACAAAGTCACGCCATTCAAATGCGCGGGCCCGTCAAACTCACACGCAAGGGAAATCGCCGTTTTGCCTGTTCCGGGACCCCCGCAGATTGCGTTTTTCTGGCTTTTCGCGGTTCTCTGGTTCCACGCTTTGACGTGGTGGTTTCGGGAATCAACACGGGCCCCAACCTGGGGACCGATTTGGTCTATTCGGGTACGGCGGCGGCGGCGCGTCAGGCTTCTCTTTTAGGAATTCCAGGCGTTGCCCTTTCTCTGGATTCACTGACTCCTCCCTGGAATTTTGCTCCTGGAGCGGCATTTGCCGCAGAAAACCTGAAAAACTGGGTAGAAACCTGGTCCGAGGGGACTTTTTTGAACGTTAACTTTCCTGCTCAGCCGTTGTTTCCCCTGCAGGCGGAGCAGACCCAGCCGAGCCGTCGCCGCTACTACGACCAGGTCGTGGAGTTTGAAGCCCCGGGGGGAGAGGTCTGGTGCTGGGTCAAGGGGCTGATCCTGGACGACAAAATCCCGGAGGGAACGGATTGGGACTGCGTGCGCCGGGGCCGGGTCGCCTATTCGGTGATCGTCAGCCAGCCGGTCACCGTGGAAGCTCCGGCGGGGAGACAAATAAAATGAATGAAGCCTGGCTTGAGGGCCTGAGACTCTTTGAAATTGGCCAATTTGAACAAGCCCTTCTTTTTTTTCAAGACATCGACCCCATCGAAGTCCCCGAGGCGGCCTACTACCAGGCTTTGATATATTCCAAGTTGGGCCGTTCGGAAGAAGCGATGCGATCTCTCGACCTCGTCATCGCTCAGGAAAGCAACTTCTTAAAGATCCTCCAGGCCCGTATGATCCGAGCCTTCTTGCTCACGAGTGAGAAAAAATTCGTCCAGGCCGAAAAGAACCTCAGGGAGATGATCGACGAGGGCGTCGAGTCGGCCCAGGTTTTTTCCAACTACGGCTACGTGCTGTGGGCTCTGGGAAGGGGGAAAGAGGGAATCGCCTGGCTGAACAAGGCTTTGGGACTCGATCCCGACAACGTCAATGCGATGAACTCCCTGGGGTACATCCTGGCCGAGGAAGGGGTGCTCCTCGACAGGGCCCTTCAGCTTTGCCGAAAAGCTCTCTCGCTGAGGCAGGACAATCCGGCTTATCTTGATTCTTTGGCCTGGGTTTATCACAGGATGGGGCAGGATAAACTGGCCAAATTTTACATCGATAAAGCTGTTCGCTCGGATGCTTCCAACGGAGATTACCTCAAGCACCGTGAAGAAATAGACGCAAGCCTGGGCCTGGGGACACAACGAGGGCTGAAATGAAAAATATCTGGAGAACGGGAGTCATCCTTTGGGCGTTGTGCGGTCTTCTTCCCGCCGCAGCGGCCCAGGACGCACCTTTGGACTACAACGCCGTCAGGGCCGACAACGCCCTTCACGACGGTGTAACGTTGTTTCAAAACGGACTGTACAACAGGGCTATTCTGGAGTTCGAAAAAGCCCTGAGCTTTAAGCCCCAACGGGCAGATATTCGTCAGTGGTTAGGCGAAGCCCTCTACGCGTCGGGCCTGGTTTCCCAGGCCCTTGACGAATGGGATCACGTGCTGAAAAGCGGCGGCCCCCACGAGCTTCTTCAAAGCCGGGTCGACGTGATCAAGGCCCGAAGAAGCCTGGACGCCCAGACCAAGCGCCCTGACCGCTACCTGCCTCTTTATGAATTGAACGGGCAAAGGAAAGACAGCACGGGAAGAGCCCTGTTTTTAAGGCCCAGCGCAGTACGCCCTCTGCCAGACGGAGGATTTTTGGTGGCGGCGTTTGGGAGTGAAGACGTCATCCAGTTCAACGCCAACGGGGATCTGACGCGCCGTTTTATAGGAAACGTCGGGAGGCTCCGGGCTCCCTTCGATATCTTGCCCTTCCGCGGGCACTACTACGTCAGTGAGTTCACGACGGACGACGTGGCGATCCTGGGGCAAAACGGACTGACGATCAAGACTTTCGGAGGAACGGGGCTGGGCGATGGGCAGTTCCTGGGGCCCCAGTTCCTGGCGACGGATGGAGAAGCCCTGTACGTCAGCGATTGGGGAAACGCCCGGGTTTCCAAGTTTGACCCCGACGGAAAGTTCCTTCTGTCTTTCGGCCCCGCCACCGTGGGTTTTAACGGTCTGAAGGAACCTACGGGAATCGCCGCTACGGCGGACACGGTTTACGTTGCCGACAAAGCCCAACGCGCCGTTTACGCCTTTGATACGAGCGGGAACTGGCTGAACACCTACGGTAAAGGCCGTTTTCAGGCTCCCGAGGGCCTGAGTTTGATGCCGGACGGGCGGCTTCTGGTCGCCGATGGCCCCAAGGTCTGGATTCTGGATCCTGCTCAGGACACCATCACGCCTTTTGACCCCGAATGGAACCAAGGTCTGAACGTCACCGATGCGGTCATTGACGCGAACCATGACCTAGTTTTGGCGGACTTTGACGCCAATAAAATCAGGATTTTGGCCGAAGGCCACATGATCTATTCGGGACTTTTTGTCCGGGTGATCCGCATCGATACCCGAAATTATCCCCAGGTTTCGGTCTGGTTTAGTGTTGAAGACAGGTGGGGGAGGCCCGTGACGGGCCTGGATTTGTCGAACCTGGTGCTCTCTGAAAGCCACACACGGATCGTCGATCCCCAGCTGGAATTTCAGGGTTTCAGGTCTCAGGGAGCTGAAGCCGCCCTGCTGATCGATCGGGACCCGAGTATGGCCGACTACGACGACGCCGTTCATCAGACTGTGGGTTTTTTCAGTAAGGCCTGGGCAGATAAAGGGGGGATTTGGCTTTATTCTGCAGGAAAAAATCCTGTTCCCCAAAACCAGCGTCTTGCTTCGGTTTCTGACAATGAAACGGCAGCGACAGATCCTTCGACCCTGACCTCGAACGGGAAACTCGACCTGGGGATCCGCCTGGCCGCCGAGTCGATGATTCCCTCCCTGCTAAAAAGGACGGTCGTGTACGTGACCTCGGGAAATTTGCCACCGAACGCCTTTGCGCACTATTCACTGAACGAGACCGCGGATTTTCTTAAAAACAACAACATCGTTTTCAGCGTCGTTTCAGTTTCTGAAAATCCGTTGCCGCCCGAAATTCAGTACCTTGTGACGGCCACAGGCGGCAAGGTTTATTCTTCGTCAGGTGATTTGCGGGCCTTTCTTGAAGACCAGAACAACCGGGTCAGCGATCTGTACGCCTTGCGCTGGACCTCGATCACACCTCGCGAAGACGGCATGCGGTCCATCCCCGTTTCCGTCGAGGTTTCGCGATTCGGCAAAGAAAGCGGAAGGGGCCGCCTGGATTTCTTTGCTCCCCGTTGATCGGTTTAGGCCGTTTGGGCGTTCCTAAAAAGCGACTGGATCGTTTGAGCTCGCCGTTCTGCAATGACCAGGCGCCGCAACTTGAGCGAGGCCGTGACTTCGACAACGGGTTCGAAAGGCCTGGCCAGCAGTTTAAACTGGTAGACACACTCGAAGGGTTTAAAGCCCGACCTGGGGTTCACCAGATGCTGGATAATTTCGCGGACGTACTCGAGAACAACTGGATTTTCAAGGAGATCTTCTCGGTCCATGTACGACAGGTTGCGGTCTTGGGCGAACGCCTCGAGGAGTTCTGAATTGGGAACGATCAAGGCGCCGAGGTACTTCTGGTCCTGGCCGACAACCATGACTTGATCGATAAACTCTGATTGCAAAAGCCTTTGTTCAATGGGCTCGGGTTCGACGTTCTCACCGCCTAAAAGGACGATCGTGTCTTTCACACGCCCCACGATGCGAATTTCTTTATTCAAGGTTGAAACTGCAAGGTCTCCAGTGTTCAGCCATCCGTCGATAACGACCGCCTGGGTAAGGTCCGGCCGTTTGTAGTAACCGAGCATAACCTGGGGAGATTTAACCCAGAGGACTCCTTTTTGCCCGGGGGAAAGTACACTCAGGGTCGCTTCGTCGCGGATCTCGAATTCCACGTCCGGCAGCATTGGGCCGACGGTCAAAGGAACCGGATGGAAGCGGAGCCGAACCGAAAGCACAGGGGCGGTTTCAGTCAGCCCGTAGCCCTCAAGAACCAATACCCCCACAGCGCGAAAAAAATCATCGACGTGACGGGGAAGGGCTCCTCCTCCCGAGATCCCTGCAATAAAAAAGCCGCCCAGGAGCTGGCGCAGTTTCTTGAAAATAAGAAGGTCCCCCAGCTGCCGCAAAGGTAAAAGGAAAAGCAACGGCAGCGCTGTGGTCACGCGGGTTCCCAAGGGCCAATGGGGAACGTAGCGCGGCCACCGGTTGAAAAACTTGTCCCTGAGGTCGGCGTAACGGCTTCCGATGCCGATAAAAAAGTCAAAGACGACCCGCACCAGCCGCCCCTTGCTTTTGATGTTCCTGTAGATCGCCGAGCGGATGCTTTCCCAAATTCGGGGAACAGAAATAAACCACGTCGGTTTGAGAGCTGCCATGTCCTCGAGCATGATCTTGCCCACGGGCCTGGAGTAGCCGATGGAAGCTCCTCCCCCCAAAACGATGTACTCGATGGCGCGCTCGTAGCTGTGCCAGATGGGCAGAACGCTCAGAAACACGTCCTCGGGTTGAAGTTCTAAGATCTTCAGGGCCCGTTCCATTTGAAAAATAAACGACCTGTGGGTCAGCATGACCCCCTTGGGTTCGCCCGTTGTGCCCGAGGTGTAGATGAGGGTGGCCAGATCGTCTTCGCGGACTGAATCCAGGGATCGGGCAAACGTCTGGGGGTCCAGGTGAAGGGCCTTTTGCCCCAGAATAAGCACCTCGCTGGCGTTCAGAAGCTGCAGCGACGAAGGCGCCTTGCGGTGGGTTCCCAGGGAATTATCGAGCACGATCAGGGCTCTCAAGGGCAGGGCCGGGGTGAAGATCGCCAGGAGGCGTTCCAGCTGAGCCTGGTTTTCTACGATGGCCCAGCTGCAATCGGCGTGCGCAACGATGTAGGCGATCTCTTCCTGGGTGGCGTCGTTGCCGCGGGGCACGTCCACAGCCCCCAAACCCAGCACGGCCAGGTCGGCGATCAGCCACTCGGGACGGTTGTCCGAAATCAAGGCCACGTGGGAACCTTTAGTTACCCCCAGGTCCTTGAGGCCCGCTCCAAAGGCTTCGATCCTGCTCCAAAATTCCTTGTAGGAAACCGGGGTGAAGGGGTTGGACGCCGAGGCCCCCGCCAGGGAGTTGGCTTTGACGTACTGGGCGGGGCGGTCGGGTTGACGATGCGCTAGGTCCTGAACCCAGCGGACGACACTTGGCCAGCCCATGTTTTTCAGCGCCCTTCAGCCGAATCGACCAGGCACATCCATTCGGCCTCGGCGGCGAGCTCTTCGCCGATGTAGACTTTTCCGCTTTGCCGCAACATGCGGGCGGAAATCTTCAGGTTGGTGACCTCAAGCCGGGCGCGGTCGCCGGGCTTGACCTGCCTCCTGAATTTGGCCTTTTCGACAGTCGCCAAAAAAAAGAGGGCGGTGTCGGCAAGGAGACCGAGCTGTTTTACGCCCGCTCCGCCGGCCTGGGCCAGAGTTTCCACCAAGATCACGCCCGGAACGACGGGATAGCCAGGGAAGTGGCCTGGAAAGAAAAATTCGTCGGCATTAAAGGTTTTCCAGGCGACGATTTGGCTCTGGTCAGCGCTTTCAATCGAATCGACAAAAAGGAAGGGTTTGCGGTGAGGGAGAAGGTCTTCAATGGGGTTCATGGGTTCATCATAATGTCAACAGAACGTTCTTGCCAACAGATTTTTGACAGGTGGTGTTTTGTGCTTGAACTTGACATTCTCCAACTAGGGTTTATTCTAAGGGGGATAAATTGATCCGTGCACGTTGCCTTTGCAGGCTCGATTGACACCTTAATTTTGATCGTGATAGCTTCCCATAAGTTTTTGAGGAGTTGAGATGGAAACCAAAGACCTCCTGGCCATTGTAGAAAAGTTCAATCAAACCGCTTTGGCCGAGATGAAATTTCGCGAAGGGACAGTCGAAGTCCATTTGAAAAGGTACGCCGATGCTCCGGTCATGGGGAGTGCGCCCGCTCCGGTTCATCCCCCCGTTGCCCTTGCCGTTCCGGCTCCCGTGGCGGCACCTGCTCACACAGAAGCGGCCCCGAGCGCGGCTGGGGCCGAGATGATCACCAGCCCGATCGTGGGTACAGTTTACAGGACCCCGGCGCCCGACGCTCCTCCTTTTGTCGAAGAGGGCAAGGTTGTCAAAAAAGGTGAAACCCTCTGCATCATCGAGGCCATGAAGGTCATGAACGAGCTTGAAGCGGAGTTTGATTGCGAAATTCTGCGAATTTTGACGGACAATCAGCAATTTGTGGAATACGGAACGCCTCTTTTCGAGGTCCGCCGCAAATGATTCGATCTCTTCTCGTCGCAAACCGGGGAGAGATCGCGGTTCGAATCATTCGAGCTTGCAAAGAGCTGGGAATTCGAACTGTGGCGGTTTTTTCAGAAGCCGACCGTCACGCTCTTCACGTCAAAATGGCAGATCAGGCGATCTGCATTGGACCGCCTCCCTCGAAGGACAGCTACTTAAGCATCTCGAACATCATTTCGGCGGCCCTCCACGCGCGGGCGGACGCCATTCACCCCGGGGTGGGTTTTCTCTCTGAAAACGCCGAATTTGCTCGCCAAGTTCAACTGGCGGGCTTGATTTGGGTAGGGCCGGACCCCGCTTCCATCGAAATGCTGGGTGATAAGG
>JABEVL010000006.1 GCA_013043995.1 Spirochaetales bacterium
CCTGGGCGTGCATGTCCTGGGGGGTGTTTTTCTCGTCGCCTTTGTGGATGATGAAGGAAAAGGTCGACATCGTTGAGCTCACCGGTACGCGCCAGAAAATCCCGAAGCTGTCGCGGCCGTCGGTTTGGAGAGGCGTCTGCCAGGTGACTGAACGCGTCGGCTCGACACCATCGCCCCAAACGTGCAGTCCCCAGCCCGCGTAGTCCTGGCCAACCCTGTTGTAATGGACGATGAAGTAGCCGGGGATGGGGTGGGCCTGAACGGGCGCTAGGGGAAGAATGAGCAGCAGGGCGATGAATCGGAACACACGCAAGCCGGACCTCCTTGGCGTCGATGGGTCTACAAAGTATCAGTTCCTGACTAACAGGTTGTCAAGTTCAACCGGCTGTCCCCTCTTGAACACTTGAGGTCCCCGGGTCATTCTTGAGCGATGGAACTGAAAGATTTTTGTGAAGTCAAGGACTGGATTGCGGCCATCACCCGATTTGAAGCCCAAATTCAGTCTCAAACCGGCCTGACGCTCAACCACGCCTGCGCCATTTGCTGTCTGGGAAAAGGCCTGAGGAGCGCCGGCGGGCTGGCTGAGGAACTGCGGGTTTCGCGGCCCAGCTTGTCCCGTCTTGTCAAACCGCTCTTTGATAAAGGTCTGCTGGAGTGGGAACCCGGCGCTCAACGTCTCAAAGAGGCCAAAGACGCCCGGCACAAGTACCTGCGTCTGACGCCATCGGGTGTAGGGGTTTACAAAAACCTCCTGGAACTTCAGGGTTCCTGGTTTCCCTTCAGCCCTTTTTCCCAACCTGGGAAACCCCTGCCAGGCTCGCGCCGGGAAACCGTTACAAAAAGCTCGAATCCCCCTTGTCAAGTTTAAGGGCGGAGGCTAGGATGGAGATGGTTAACGTTGTTAAGTAGGGAGGAGCCCATGGCCAAATATCTGATCGTCGGCGGTGTTGCCGGCGGAGCCACAACGGCCGCACGCCTAAGGCGCGACGACGAGTCGGCTGAAATTATTCTTTTTGAAAGGGGAAGCCACATTTCCTACGCCAACTGCGGGTTGCCCTACTACCTGGGCGGCGTGATCAAGGACCGCGAAAGGCTGTTCGTGATGACGCCGGAAAGCTTCCAGGCGATGCTCAACGTCGAGGTGAGGGCAGACTCTGAGGTTGTCGAAATCGACCGCGAGAAAAAGCGCATTCAGGTCAAGAAGCTTCCCGGAGGTCAAACCTACTGGGAGTCTTACGACAAGCTGGTGCTTTCACCCGGCGCGGACCCTGTCAAACCGCCGATCGTAGGAGACAACACTCCGGGCGTTTTCACCCTGAGGTCGGTTGCGGACACCGACAAAATCAAGGACTACGTGGATACGCACCGGCCTCGCCGGGCGGTGATCGTGGGGGCGGGTTTCATCGGTTTGGAGATGGCTGAAAACCTTCACCAGCTGGGCGTTTTTGTGACCATCGTCGAAATGGCCTCGCAGGTGATGGTCATGCTCGACCACGAAATGGCCGCCGAAGTCCACCAGCACTTCAAGGTCAAGGGAGTCGAAGCCTACCTCGGCGACGGCGTTCAAAGCCTGAACCCGACGGGAAACCGACTGTCGCTCAAACTGAATTCGGGCCGGGTTCTCGATACCGACATGGTGATTCTTTCGATCGGTGTTAGGCCCGACACGGTTCTTGCGAAAAATGCAGGCCTTGAAATCGGCGTGACCAAGGGGATTAAGGTCGACCCCTACCTGCGCACCAGCGATCCGGACATCTACGCTGTCGGCGACGCCATCGAGTTCCCCAGCCCTATCACGGGTAAGCCCACGATCACCTACTTGGCCGGACCCGCCAACAAGCAAGGCCGCATCTGCGCCGACAACATCGCCTTTGGCAACAAGTCTGTTTACAAGGGAGCGATCGCCACGGCGGTGGCCAAGGTTTTTGACCTGACAGTTGCCGCCACCGGGGCGGGTGAAAAGTTGCTCAAGCGCGAAGGGATTCCCTTTCAGTCGTGCATCATCCACGTGTCGCACCACGCCGGTTATTATCCCGGTGCGACCGCGATGACCCTCAAGCTGTTGTTTGCCCCCGACGGAAAAATTCTGGGAGCTCAGGGGGTCGGCTACGAAGGGGTGGACAAGCGGATCGACGTCGTCGCGGCTTTTTTGAAAATGGGCGGTACGGTCTACGACTTGGCCGAATTTGAGCAGGGCTACGCGCCGCCTTATTCCAGCGCCAAGGACCCCGTCAATATTTTGGGTTTTGTCGCCCGCAATATCCTGGAAGGCTTGAGTCAACACATCCATTGGGATGAGCTGGCCAACCTCAAGGACGCCGTTCTCGTCGACGTCCGCTTGCCCGAGGAATTCGGAATCGAGTCGATTCCCGGCGCCATCAATATCCCTTTGCAAAGCCTGCGTCACCGCCTCGAAGAGCTCCCCAAGAACAAACCCATCGTCGTGATGTGCGGCGTGGGCCTGCGCGCCTTCATGGGTGAGCGTATCCTGAAACAAAATGGTTTCGCCGAGGTTTACAACCTTTCGGGAGGCTTCAAAACCTGGGAACACGCCACGATGAAGCAGTCGAACGAAGACCTTTTCTCAAAAGACGTGATCGGGAAGGACGGCGGGATCTACCAGTCGGACCCCGAAAAAGCCGCGGTCTCACGCGCTGTTCACGGCTTGCCCGCCTTTGTAAAACCCCTGGAGCTCGACGCCGTGGGCTTGCAGTGCCCGGGTCCGATCTTTCAGCTCAAAAAAGCCATGGATAGTATCCAACCCGGCGAGCGGATCCGCGAGGTGGCTTCTGATCCGGGCTTTGCCAAGGACGTCGAAGGCTGGTGCCGCATGACGGGCAACACCCTGGTTGAACTCACGAACGAGGGCAGCCGCATCACGGCCGTGATCGAAAAGGGGCGATCGTCGTCGAACTCTGCGGCTCCACAGGGGGGGGGCGCGGGAAGCGCGAACGCTGGAAACGACACCTCGCTCGTGCTCTTTTCGGATGACTTTGACAAGGCCCTGGCCTGTCTGGTCATTGCAAACGGGGCGGCGAGTTCGGGCAAAAAAGTCACGATCTTTTTCACCTTCTGGGGCTTGAACTTGATCAAAAAAGTCAAAAAGCCGCACGTGAAGAAGGACCTCATGGGCAGGCTCTTTGCGCTTTTGTTGCCTAAAAGCCTCAAGAAACTCAAGCTCTCCAAACTCAACATGGGAGGCCTGGGTACAGC
>JABEVL010000040.1 GCA_013043995.1 Spirochaetales bacterium
CCGATTTCTGAAAAGTCGACAACAAATCGGTTTTCAGCTCCAATCTCAGTGAGTTCTGCGACAATGCTGACGATTTTAGTCGCCTCAGAAATGACTTCAGGCGGCAGCACCAAGGTCCTCAAGAACTGGGTTGCCTCGGCGGAGGTACCAATAAAATGAAATAACCTGAGGGCGTCTTTTGCAATTTTCGAAGGTGCTGCTCCCTGGCGGTACAAGACGGCCGCTTGAAGCTGTTCTTTTTCGGTCTCGTCCCAGCCATGAGTCAAAGCAGAAAAGAGAGCTCGGCTTCCAACGTGAATTTGGGCTTTGTTCAATCCCAGTTTTTCCAGTATGTCGTTTAAAAGAAGAAGAATTTCCTGATCGCCTTCAGGAGTGCTGGAGCCAATAAATTCAGCGCCGATTTGAAAAAATTCGTTTTCGCTGATGTCCTGAGATTGTTCGTGCCGAAGAATTGTATCGGCGTAGCAAAGCCTGAGAGGAGGATGTCCCTCTGGAACAGAAGCGCCTACAGAATGCGCTAAAAATAACGTCATGTCGGATCTGAGCATCAGGAGCTCCCCATCCCGGTCGACAAGACGATAAACTTGCTCACTTGCAGATTCTAAAAAAGGTTGATAGAGGTCAAAAAAATCAATGACTGGAGTTTGAACCGGTTGATATCCCCAACAGGTGAAAAGATCCTGGACAGATCTGACAATTTTTTGACGCCGAAAGGCATCCTCCAGTAAAAGACGTTCCGTTCCTTGCGGCAGTTTATAGAGCATTTGAGTTCGCAACATGGTCGGATTTTAACAGACCCGTCAGAAGTTCTCTACTGTTTTTCGAGAAATCTCATTCAAGTCGACTTGTCCGACACGCCATGAAAACTTTTGGAAGTCAGAAATAGACCGAAAAAAAGTGAAATCAAACCCAAAAACATCCAGGGAAGAGGTTCATTTGAGGTTTGACCAGGAAGGTCGTTATATCCCCCGATGATCTGCCCAGACCAAGCCAAAAGGACAGGAAAAAGATTATAGAGGCCGTGGGCGAGGATAGAGGGGAAAAGCGAACCCGACCTTTGTACCAGCCAGGAAAGATAAAACCCGGCAAGAAAGGCGGCACTGGCTTGCCAAGGGTTCATGTGCGCTAAGGCAAAGACGGCAGAAGTGAGGAACACCGCGGGGCCAGGACCGTAGCGGCGAGAAGTCCCATGAAAGAAAAATCCTCGAAAGAGGGTTTCTTCTGTTAAAGGCGCTACGATCCCTAAAAGAAATACTGTGCCGAGTTGGGGCTGAGCAGGTACCAGACGCTTGAAAACTTCTTGATACGAAAGGGAAATCGGCCAAATATGCGAAACAACATCCGAGATTTCTCCAAGAACGAAACCTCCTCCAAAGGCCGCTAGGACGATTCCCCAAAAAAGAAATGCAAAACGGGCACGTGCTGGTTGAAAAGCTAAAAGAGTCGTCAGTTTTTCGGGATTACGATTTTTGGAAAATGAGAGACCTAAACTCAAAGTAAGCCCGAAGGCGATGAGCGTAAAAAATCCAGCTCCCCAATTTGAACCCCAAAAATCTCCTGATGTTCGAACTAATACCAAGGCAAGGCGGCCTAAAAAAGTTTGTAACAGAAGGAGTATGGCCGTAAGAACAAGAATCCCCGTGATCCCGGGAAAGGATTTCAGCATCACGTTGAAGGGATCATCCGCAGAGCTTCATCCGCCTGGTGCACAATCGCTGGGGCGTAGGAGGAATAGGGAACTTCGCTCAGGGCCGCGCGACCTGCTTTGGAATGAGACACTCCCAGGGACTGGATCAGACTTACCGCAAACACCACATCGGAGGGAGAATTAGCCCCAGCTTTTTGACGATTGTTGAGCTCATGAAGCGTGGTTGAAAGTGCTTTCACGGCGTCAAGCGAGCCGTTGCGCCCCAATGCCGATGCTGCAAGGCGAGCTTCTTCAGGATCTTGATTCGGGTCGGACCATCCACGTAAAACTGATTTCAGATCACTAACGGCTGAGTCAGGAACTTCGGAAGCGCTGGAGAGGTACCTTAGGGCATTCATCAGCAGGGAAGACAAAATTTCTTGGGATGAAGCGTCAACGCTGTCAAAGTTGAGTGCCGCGTGGAGTGCCGTTGAGGAAGCCTCGGCGCACAGCTCGGATTTAGGATTTTTCATGGCCAGTTGGTAAGCTATTTGACGCGCGGATGGATCGATATCCTTCGATAAAACTTCCATTAAGGATTTGAATTCATCTGGCACGACTAGGGACAAGGACTTAAGAGCTTCTTGGCGGACGTGGCTTTCCTGAGAATACCAGCCATCGCTGGCCCTCAACAAATCGGCGAAGGCCTCTTTGGCCTTCAACTCTCGAAGCGCTAGCACAAGCGCCAGGGCTTCTCGTTCCCCTTGAATGTTTCGTCTGAAGCCCGCATTCAAGGTTTTCAGGGCCAGAATCATTTCAGGAATACTTGATGGATCGTGGATCTGAGCCAGGGCATCCCACGAAGCGATACGAAGGCCTGTATTCTGGTACTCTGAGGGCAAGCGTCGGATAAGGAGGGCCGCGGCCAAGTCGTGACGTTGCCCGAGCTGGTTGCATAGCCAAACCGCCGTTGAAACTTTTGCCTGGACTTCATTATCGCTTCCTTCTTCGATGTTGGCGGCGTCGGTAAAAAGGAGGGCCTGGAAAAGAAAGTCATTCGGTAAGGTTGCCAAGGGCTTGGCCTCAAGCCAGGAGAGTCGCTCGGTCACCGGAATCTGTTCAAAAACACTGATGAGGTCAACTGTTTGTGCTGGAAGATTCCCCGCCCCAGCGAGCGTTAGCAAAAGCCAGAATACTTTGTTACGCATACTGCGATTATTGCCCGGAAAAAGCAAAAAGGAAAGGTCTGAACGATTTTTACAGATTCTTGGAGGGGAAAAGTAATAACAAGCAGAAAAAGCAAAAAAAAAACCGTCCCCAAGAGGACGGTTCACAGGCTCTGCCACCGACCAGAATCGAACTGGTGACACGTGGATTTTCAGTCCACTGCTCTACCAACTGAGCTACAGCGGCGTCAGGAAAGGTTTTTATCATGGCAGAAAAAAAAAGTCCAGAGTTTTCTTCTCTGAAATGAAAAACTTCATTACCAAGCTACCTATCCGCAGGAAAGAAATGTACCAATAGAACGAATTCGATACTGAAAGCTGGTTTATCCAACCTTTGCTCCTGTCACAAAAGAAAAGAGGGCCAAAAAAAGGCCGACGATCCCACCGACGAGGGCTCCATTAACCCTAATGTATTGAAGGTCATTCCAGACGTTTCGCTCCACCTGAGCGACAAATTGGTCTGCATCCATACCGGCCAAGAAATCTCCTAAGGTGTCTGCGGCGCGCGGAAGTGCTTGGGTTCTTTCGATCACCTCGACAAGAAGATCTCCCAAACCTTGATTGATGAGCTTCTTTCTTTCGATGGTCTCGAGTTCGCCCAGCGCCTCTTTGCTTTCTTCAAGACGGAGCGCGCTTTCGAGCAAGTGGAGGAAAGAATTTTGGACAACAGGATCTCGTTCCAAAGTGTGGAGAGCTTGTTCAAGTTTGAGTCGTGAAAGAGAATCTGGATTTTGAAGTTCCTGAGCATAGGTCTCAACAGACTGGATCAAAAAGCTGCAAAAAGGATGCCGTGGATCGTTCTGCAACACCTTCAGCTCTTCAATGGCAACATTCAAAAACTTTTCGACAGTTGAAGGTCCGACAAAAAGACCCTGCCATCCAGCATTTTTCTTGATCAGATTTGTGAGGTATCCAGTTAACTGAATTTTGTTTTTTTGCAGAGTTTTCGAAAGAATCCCCGCACCGGTAGCACAGAACTTTGCCGACCATCCCGTTTGGATGCTCCACATCAGCAACGAGGCTATGGTCATGGGGAGATCGGCGTTGCGGCGCAGGTGCGCCACTCCGGCCTCAAGGGCATGAAAATAATCAAGACGTCGAAGTTCTGGTGCCAGCTCCTGGGGAGTCAAGAGATCGGCCAAAAAACGAGGAACAGCACGAGCAACGTCGTCTTTTCGACGTCTGAGCACGTCCACGTGAGGCAAAGGGAGACCAAGTGGTTTTTTAAACAGGGCTGTGACGGCAAACCAATCCGCAATGGCACCCACAAGGGCAGAAGAAAATAGGGCGTTCAAGAGATTGTAGGGAAGGGTACGTTCCTGGACAAAAAATCCAGCAAGATGAAGAAGAATCCAGCCGACCAGAGCGATGAGAAGTGAAAGGGTTCCCAAGGAATTTTTTTTCATTTTTTTAAACTCCTCCAGCCACGAAGTTCAAGGGACCAGGCCGTCCACACCCCACGCTCAAGAAGCACCCGTAAAAGGGGAAGTGTCCAAATTTTAGCCAGAATCCAGGGTTTCTTTGCCGAGTTCCAACCGCGAAGCAGGGCGGCTTCACGGAGCGCTGAAGCTCGATCGAGAATTCCAGGAACCGCTGTCAGTGCCAGGGACGCCATCGTTGCTAAGGTTCTTGAGGCCTGTGGACCCGTCCAGGTCAAGAGCTTTTCTAAAGTCGCGGCCAGAGTTGCAGGATTGGTGGTGGTTGTTAAAATATGTCCTGCGGCTAAAAGTAAACCAAAACGAAACGTCCTTAAAAGTCCATCAGCCAGAACATCCAGGAAGTTATGGGCCTGAAGCAGGGGTAAAATTCCTGTCACAAGGAATAAAAATAAAAGCGGGGGAAGAAGTCTCAAAAAGCTTATCCAGGAAATCCGGGCAATTTTGGCTGCATAAAGAATGGCCAAAAAGGCGGGAAAAAGCCCCCATTCCGGGCAAAGTGAAGCCCAAACGGCAAAGGCTACGGCAAGGGGGAGTTTGATCAACGTTGGCATCCGCCGTACGGGGTCTTGTCCAGGTTTATAGTGAAAAATCAGCGGGGAAGCCACGTCAGTTCCTTCCAATTCTCTCGACCGACACATGGTCGATGAACACCCGCACGAGGAATTTCGTCCCAAACCTGGTCAGGGGAGCCTGTGGCAAGAATTCGGCCCTCATGCCACAGAGTCAGAGAGCTTGAGTGTGCCAAGCATTTCTCAAGATCGTGGGTCACTAAAACGATCGTCCGGCCTTGCCTCTGAAGGTCGATAAGGATGCGTAAGAAGGCTTCGACTCCCGGTTGGTCGAGGCCATTGAAAGGTTCGTCAAGGAGAAGGATGGACGCCCCAAGGGTCAAGACTCCGGCCAAATTTAATCGTCTTTTTTCCCCTCCAGAAAGCAAGGAAGTCAGGTCCTCCTCACGATGGTCCAGACCGCACAGGGCGAGAGATTCCTTGGCGATTTTTTCGGCTTTTTCATGCGGAATCCCCTGGTGGCGTGGGCCGAAAAGAGCATCCTCGAGTACTGTGGCTTCGAGAATTTGCGCGTCAGCATCTTGAAAAAGGAAACCCATCTGTTGCCGGGCAAGATTCCAATTTTTGTTGGCTGGTGCACCATTCAGGAGGATTGTCCCTTCTGTCGGTACAGTCAGACCTACCAAGTGACGCAAAAACAGAGTTTTTCCGCTACCATTGGCCCCCGCAAGGATGTTGAAGGTTCCAGGGAGGAAGGAAATTGAAACGTGATCAAGGCCACGACGTCCATCGTCGAAGGTGTGGACAAGTCCGACCGTTTCCAAAACAGGAGTAGTCACAATTTTTTTCGCCGGATTTTCAAGATAGGAAGTCCCTGATACAGGGTTTTGGTGAGCACAAGAGCCAGGCCGGCTTTAATCAAGTCACCGAGAAAGAGTCCGATGGAACCGATCAGAACATTGACCGGCGAGGCATGAGCCAGCAAAGCATAAAGGGGAATCCCTGCCGCGTAGATCAAAAGAATTCCCAGCAAAAGAGCCAAGGCGTTCCTTAGACTAGCCTTTCCCTGAGGGTCACGCAGAAAACCTATCACAATCACAGACAATAAAAAGCCAAAAAGGAAGCCTGATGTGGGTCCAAAAAGGACACTCAATCCGCCTGTCCCG
>JABEVL010000041.1 GCA_013043995.1 Spirochaetales bacterium
GCGTTGAGCCAAGCCCTCGGTGATGGCGGTTTTACCGACACCGGGGTCGCCCACGTGAATCGGGTTATTTTTAAGCCGACGGCAAAGAACCTGGATCGTGCGTTCCAAAATATCGGCCCGGCCAACGAGCGGCTCCAATTTTCCCTGGCGGGCAAGCTCGGTCAGGTCCGAGGTGAACTGGGCCAAAAAGCTCTTTTTCTTTGAGGTTTTCCCACCCTGATCCGGGGCCGCCGGACCGGCCTCCAGCTCCTCATTCTCTTCTTCCTCGTCGGGAAAGCGGGAGTTTTCACTCATTTCTTCGTCTTCAGGATCGCCGTGCGATAAGACCTCTAAAAGAGTCAACCTTTCGACGCCGCTGGACCTGAGGGCGAAGGCCGCGTAGCAATCGCGTTCGTCGAGGATCGAAACGAGGATATCGCCGGTTTCAACGTCTTCTTTCTGGGCAGACACGGTGTGCATGATCGCCCTTTCGATGACGGTCTGAAAACTGACAGACTGTACTGGGTCGGAGTTCTCGACGATGGGAATTTCTTTGACGAGGTAGGTTTCAACCAGCTCCCTGAGCTGACGAACGTTGCTGCCTACAGCTTTAAGAAGCCTCATCTGAGACTCAAATTGAAGCGACGCCAAAAGCAGGTGCTCGGGCGTCAAAAATTCATGGCTTTTAGCCTTGGCGTCCTCGTAGGCCAGGTTGAAGACGGCCTGGAGTTCTTGAGAAATTTTCATAGTGTCTCCACGGTGCATTTCAAGGGAAATTCGTTGTCACGGGCCAGCTTTTCTGTTTTCATCGCTTTGGACCTCGCCACGTCATAAGAAAAATTTCCCACGCTGCCTTTCCCTTGTTTGTGGACCTCGAGCATCTTTTTCTGTGCAGCGGCATCGCTGAGCTGAAAAACGGCGATCAGAACATAAACAACAAATTCCCGAGTCGTGAAGTGATCATTGTGCAACATGCAAGTGTAGCGGGGCGGTTCCTTGACGGTTTCTCTGTTGCGTTGGAGAAGATCTGTTCCTGAGCTGCGCGAAAGTCCCATACCAACAATATAGCCATTTTTTGGGCCCCTTTCAAAACACTTGCTCAGCAAACCCGAAGCAAGCGGTCAATGATCCAAGACTTGTTCAAGCGCAAACTGGTCAAAAGGTGCCCTTCGTCCAGAACCACAGTCTCTTCGCCAAACTTCAAACGCATCAGATAATAGGAACATCCAGCCGAAGCATAGGTGTCTTCGGACCAGTCTGTAAGTTGGGACCAAGCAAATTTTTTGCGACCCCAAACGGCTTTGACCTGGATCCCTTCACTGTCCAAAAAAAAACTCCTCGGGGTTTTTCTCAAAAGCCTCAGCGCCGGAAAAATGGCCAGTACAGCCGCCGCGAGCGCGGCGAACCAGCCGAGTTCAAACAGAAGCAAGGACGCGGCCAGGATCACGGCGACAAAAACAACCTGAAAAAGGAGCCCGACCCTTGAAACCTTCAGAACAAGACTTTCCTGCGGAAGCGGAAAAAGGTCGGGACGAGCCAGACGTATTTGGTCCAATAAAAACTCGGTTCCCAGAAACTGGTGGCGCAGAATCCCCCTGATCCTGCCGCTTTTGAGGGCGGTCCGTCCCCAGGCCGGAACCGTCACCACAGATTCAAGCGCAGCAAGCTCGAAACGGTCAACCCGCCCCCAGGTTTTCACCTCCAGCACGGGCGGATCCCCCCGCCAGAGGGCCCTGTGGCGTAGCCTCAATAAAAGGCCAGCAAAAATTCCTGAAATCAGCGTAAAACCCAACCCCGTCAGAACACCCCAGGGCCAAAAATAAACTCCGCTTCCCCAAAAACATCCTGCGGCAGCGGCCAAACTTAAAGCCAGGGCCGGGGCATGATAAACCCATTCCTTGAAAGCACGCCGAAAAACCAGGGGTGAGTCGTCAGAAAGCTGGGGGTTCTGTTTTTTGGCCATACGGACAGGAGTATAATCGCGTTCCTACGGGGATTGCCAGGGATGCCGCAGCACAGTTTTTTAGTAGGAACCCAGGTGGGATAAAACTTTCTGCACGTACTCTTGGGTTTCGGGAAAATCGGGGATCCCCTTGGCATGATCAACAGCACCGGGCCCGGCGTTGTAGGCGGCGAGCGCCATCGGCACGTTGTGAGAATAGCGGTCGAGCATATCCCTGAGGTAACGGACCCCGCCGTCGACGTTTTGAACCGGGTCGAGCGGGTTGGTCACGCCCAACTCCTGGGCCGTCGTCGGCATCAGCTGCATCAGCCCCTGGGCACCGGCCTTGGAAACGGCCTTGGGGTCAAAACCTGACTCGGCGTTGATCACGGAGTTCACCAAAGAGGCGTTCACACCGTATTTTGCTGCGGTTTTTTGGGCCAGCGCCTCCAGACCTGCCTTGGAAACGTTTTGGGGATCCGAGGCCTTTTTTTCTGCTACGGGGGCAGGCGCCGGGGCTGAGGGCCGTAAAATCCGGGCCATCTGAGAAAGAACGGCACCTGGTGAGTCCAGGAAACGTTCAAAATTCTCAAAACGGCTTGAGAGTCGCCTTTCAAAAGAATCAACGTTGGGAAAGGAGTAGGAATTGGAAAAAGAAGAAAACCCCGCAATCATAGTCTCTTTTTCGGTCAGTTTTGCCAAGAATGAAGAAAAATTCAAAAAATAACGGGTGCCAGCCTCTTCCTTGCCGTCCTGGATGGGCACGATCTCGCTTGACCTAGCAAGTTTCACGATGATAGACTATATTTTAACAGGACAGAAATCTCTGTCTTGAAAGATTTTATCAGGCCCTCATGAAGGTGAAAAAATGAAACAAAACATGCATCAGTCCGCCAAGTTGCTTTTACGCGGCATTCTGGCCGTTTTGCTTTTTCTTCCCGTGACTCTCGGCGCACAGACCGTCATCGACAACCTCATGGCCGCACGCCAGTGGGACCTCGCCGACGCCTACTACAAGGCGGGTCAACGGTTTGCCAAACTCGGTGACCAGAACCGTGGGGACGCTTTCATGGCCGAAGCCAAAAAAATCTACCCCGGCTACAAACCCGGATCCGCAGGCCCCTCGCTTCCGGCAGCCGCGCCGGTACTTCCGCCCCCGGTGGCTCCCTTAAAATCCGTCCCGGTTCTTTCCTCGGTTGTTGATCAAAACCTTCAGGGAGAAAAAATTGTTCGGATTCAGTTTTCAAGGCTTCTCAGCGGCTACCTCGGCTCCGACCCCAGCGTTTTGACCAGTGTTCTTGCCGACCAGGTCATCATGACGGGCAAAGGCGGACAGCCCATGACCCTTACCCAGGCCCAAGCCGTCGCCCAGGCTCAAGATTTCTTGCAGAAAAATCCCGTCCAAGCCGCTTCGCCGGACGATCTTTTCAAGATGGGCACCTTGCAGATTACGGCAGTCCCCAACACCGTCGGCCCCAGTTACCTCTTAAGTATTCAAACGAACCCCACAGTTTCAGGCGGACTTTCGACAGTACCTTTCTGGGCCCCCAGCCAGACTTACCTGTTCACACGGGTGGGCGACGTCTGGAAGCTCGCCGGGGTAAGCGTTCTTTAGTTTTCAGGCTCAAGACCCGGGTTTTGGGTGCCCGAAAAACGCTGGGCGCCCTATTAGGGGTACTGGGTATCGATGCCCGGAACCGTTCGTCAGACGCCCTGGCTTAGTGCCAGACGGCGATCGCTCCGCCGAACACGGCGTACGTTAACAGAAAAAGGCCGTTGTTGATCGTAAGGACGATGGGCTTGCGCCCCTCCCAAAGGGTGTTTAAGCTATGCGTCAAGGCAAAGGTGAACCACGCCACCACGCCGACGGCCAGTCCGGTCAGAAAATCGTTGGCACCGACGCTGTGCACGACCACCTGGAGTCCGTACGACAAAAGCAACGATGAGACCAGCCCGCTTAAAAAGAGGCCAGGCATTCTTTTCTTGTCGTCTTCGGTCATTTCCCTCCCTTTTCCCCAGCCCAGAGCTTCTCCCCACGGTTTAGCAAAAAGAAGGGGGGAGTACCAGATCCAGCTCAGCAAAAAGTTAAGGGCCGCAACGACGAGCAAGGGCCCTACGGAGACTTCGAAATGCAGCATGGGACACTCCTTTGATTTTTCTCAAGCGCGGAGCCGAGAATTTTATGGTCGAGAATCCTCATTCTATGACCCCGACTTTTTAAGCGTCAAGGCCGCTCCTTCTCGAGTTTTAAATAAAATTCAGGCTGTTTCAGCCGCTAGAGACCGCCCTCTAGGCTTGTGCAGGATGATGGCAGGCCACCAGGTGACGGGGACGAGCCTCCAATAGCTCAGGAACTTGCTCACGGCAGAGGGGATCGGCACGCCAGCACCTCGGTGCAAAGGGGCATCCTGATGAGAGGAGTTTTTTGGGGTCTTCCGGGGGAGGAACCCGCTCCCCAGAGGCTGCAGGCGTTGTATCGGGGGGCTCCCCGCCTTGGTACAAAAGCTGCGTGTAGGGATGAAGTGCCCCGTGAATCAAATTTTCCGCAGGGGCTTCTTCGACCAAGCGTCCCCGGTAAAGAACCCCGACACGGTCGGCGAGGTAGCTCACCACTCTCAGGTCGTGGGATATAAAAAACAAAGCCAGGCCAAGACTCCGGCGCAGGTCAACCAAAAGACTCAAAATTTGCCCCTGGACCGAAACGTCGAGGGCGCTCACAACCTCGTCGCAGATGAGGGCGCGGGGACTCGACATCAGGGCCCGTGCCAGGGCGAGGCGTTGCCGCTGACCGCCAGAAAATTCTCCGGGGCGTTTGTGCAAGTCTGCCTTCCCGAGCCCGACCTGGGCTAGAACACTTTCGGCGCGTTCTTGAACAGGACGACGGCCGGGATAACCGGGTTGGTACCGCGAGCCGAGCGTTAAAAGGTCCCTGACGGACATCCGTGGATCGAGCGAGGACGACGGGTCCTGAAAAACGTAGCGCACCCTGGAGCGGTAGTGCCGAAGAGCCCCTGCATCCCGGTGATCAAGAAGGACAGCTTCATTTTCTTCAAAAGTCTCGATCGCCCCCCTGTCCGGGGGTTCAAGCCCCACCAACAGTCGGGCCAAACTCGATTTTCCCGAACCCGACTCGCCCACGAGTCCGTAGGTTTCTCCTGAATGCCAATCCAGGTCCACCCCGTCGACGGCCCGAACCCTTTGCAGGGAGCCCGAAAACAATCCTGCTTCCAGACGGTAGCTTTTGATCAATCCTCGGACTCGAACAAAAGGATTCAAAGAGGCACCTCCGGGTTGAAACAGCGGAACTGATGTTCCCCGGTAGCGGTTAGGGGAGGAATTTGCTGGGTACAGACGGGCCGTACCCGGGTGCATCGGGGTGCAAACGGGCAGCCGGGTTCAGGATGCGAAGGATCGGGAGGATTGCCGGGGATCAGGGTTAGAGGATGGGTCGTCCACCGTTGTCCCCACACCAAGCGCGAACTCAAAAGTGCCTGGGTATAGGGACTTCGGGGCGAATCCAGAACCTGGCGGACAGGGCCCGTTTCAAGGATCAGACCGGCGTACATGACAAGAATGCGGTCAGAAAGGCCTGCGACAAGCTCCAGATCGTGCGAAATGAAAACCAAGGCCAAATGGGTACAGACGGGCCGTACCCGGGTGCATCGGGGTGCAAACGGGCAGCCGGGTTCAGGATGCGAA
>JABEVL010000007.1 GCA_013043995.1 Spirochaetales bacterium
ATGATGCCCCCTTTTTTGACGGCATCATTGAGTAGGGCTAAGGCTGCGGTTGTTCCCGGTGCTCCGACATGCTCCAACCCCAGTTCTTGGAAAATTCGGGCGACTGAATCTCCGACGGAAGGTGTTGGAGCCAGCGAAAGGTCGATGATCCCAAAGGGGACTCCCAGCCTCGGGCTTGCCTCCCTGGCCACAAGTTCACCCATCCTCGGGATCTTGAACGCCGTTCGTTTAATTGTTGCCGCGACCGTGTCAAAGGATGCCCCGTGAAGGTTTTCGAGGGCACTTTTGATGACGCCCGGACCTGACAGCCCCACATTGATGACGACCTCGGGTTCACCGACCCCATGATAGGCTCCTGCCATAAAAGGATTGTCCTCGACGGAATTGGCAAAAACAACGAGTTTGGTACACCCCAGTCCCCCTTGATCCGCGGTGCGCTTGGCAAGAGCTTTGATGACAAATCCCATTTGACGAACGGCGTCCATGTTGATTCCGGCTTGTGTCGAACCCACGTTGACGCTGGCACAAACGCGTTCGGTTTCAGCAAGAGCCTGCGGAATGGAACGGATCAAGATTCTGTCGCCGCGGGTGTAGCCTTTTTGCACGAGGGACGTAAAACCCCCCAGAAAATTGACGCCGGTTGTTTTGGCCGCCGCGTCCAGGGTTTTTGCAAATTCAACGTAAGAGTGATCGGAAGATGCCTCGGCAACCAGGGCGATGGGGGTCACAGCAACTCTCTTGTTAATAATGGGAATCCCATATTCGAGGCTGATGGCATCGCCCGCTTGAACCAAATTCTCCGCATAGCGGCAAATCTTATCGTAGATGCGCCGCCGGGCTTCCAGGCCGGAGGCACTGGCGCAACTCCGCAGGGAGATTCCCATGGTAATCGTCCGGACATCGAGTTTCTGGCTTCGAAACATCTGGATGGTTTCTTCAATCTCTGTGTTGGTGAATACCATCTCAGATCCTGTGCATCGCGCGGAGGACTTCTTCGTGAATCAGGGTGATTTGGACGCCGAGTTTCTTGCCTTCCTCTTCGAGTCGTTCGTTCAGAGTCCGCCGATCCACCGAAAGGTGATCGAGGTCTACTTTCATAATCATCGTGAAGTATTCCTCCAGAATCGTCTGACTGATCGACAGAATGTTGACCCCCGAAGCCGAAAGTGCCTGGGTCACCCCTGCGATGATGCCGACACGGTCCTTGCCGACGACCGTAACAATGGCGTCCATCAGGCTTTGAGCACCTTGATGAGAGTTTGGAGGACCACCTCAGGTTGCGGTTGAGCATCGATGTCTTTCAGAGTGCCTTTTTTCCTGTAATACCCAATCAGGGGCTCCGTTTGGGCTGTGTAGACACTGAGCCTCTGTTGAATCGCCTGAGCCGTATCGTCAGGTCGTTGAATGAGTTCTCCGTCACATTGATCACACAGACCTTCGCGTCTTGGGGGAAGGTTTTCAAGGTGGAAACTCGCACCGCAGTTCTTGCACACCCTTCGGCCTGAAAGCCGTTGTATGATGATTTCATCCGCAAGAATAAAATTGATGACAGCTTGAGGTGCTGCAAACGTTTCGAGTGCTTCGGCTTGGTCTATCGTTCTGGGAAAGCCGTCTAAAATAAAACCACCCTGGCAATCGGGCTTGCGGAGTCGATCTTGAACGATCTCGATCGTCGTTTCATCAGGGACCAACCCGCCAGAGTCCAGGATTTTTTTGACCTTGAGACCCAGGGGCGTTCCCTCTTTAATGTTCGATCTGAAAATGTCGCCTGTCGAAATATGCGGTAGGTTCAATGCCTGCTTGGCCAAAGTCGCCAAGGTCCCCTTTCCGGCTCCGGGCGGTCCTAAAAATACGAGTTTCATTCTTGCTCCCTTAATACCATAACAGGTTTTCATATTCCGGATGCGACTCACGGCACTCGGAACTGCAATACATTTCGTCGGAGGATGAGGCTAAGTACGGTTTTTGACAGACCTGGCACAGACAGTACTCTGCGGCACAATCCGGCGAGCAGTATACTTGTTTTGAGCCAGCGTGCAAAGCGAAAAACCGGCCGCAAGTCCTGCACGATGCCACGGTTTGTTGGGACATACGGTCCTCCTCGGCCAGTGTACCTTGCGAAACCGCTCCCGGCAAGGTTAAGCGGCTGTTATGTCACGCCGTACTGAACACCTGCACGCTCCTCGCACAGCTGGCTCAATTTTTTAACCGCGTAGGGCGGGATCGGCCAACATTTTGAAGGCCAGCATGCTGAAAGCTTCTGTCAGTGTCGGGTGGGGGTGAATCGCTCGGGCGACATCTGTCAAGGTCATCTGCTGGGCCACGATGACCGAGGCTTCACCGCTCAGGGAGGCTGCACCGTTGAGAAAGAGATGAATCCCGAGGATCTTTTTTGTTTTCTTGTCGACGACGTATTTTAAAAAACCAAAAGGATCTTCGTTAATTTGTGAGGTTGCATCAATTTTGTAGTTATACACACCCGTGGCAACGTCAAAGCCAGCCTTGATCGCTTGTGCTTCGGTCATGCCGGCGGCGGCAATTTCGCGACTTGAGAACAAAACCCAGGCATTTTTGCTGAAATCAGTCTGAACTTGGTTGCCGCGGGCGATGTTCTCTGCGGCGATATGCGACTCGTAGGTGGCAACGTGGGCGAACTTCGGCCCTCCTTGAATGACGTCCCCGGTGGCGTAAACGCCCGGCAATGAGGTTTCAAGATACTCGTTGACGACAATTCCTCCTCGTTCAACCTTGATCCCTGCGGCATCCAAATTGAGACTTTCGACATTGGCGACCTTTCCAGTGACCACAAGGACCTGGTCAGATTCGAGCTTGTGTTCTACGCCGCTCTGGTCCTGAAATTGCGTCTGAAATCGTGAACCCAAACGGTCGATGACTTCCACTTTGGACTTGGTGAAAATCTGTATTCCGGAGTCTTTCATTTCTTGGGTGATGATTTGTGCAAATTCAGGCTCGACGACGCCTGATAAAAGGGAATCCATCATTTCAACGACGGTACATTTGACGTTCAAGCTGGTAAGCATCTGGGCTAGTTCGACACCAATTGGCCCTCCGCCAACGATCAGCAACGAGGCGGGCAGGGCTGGGAGATCAAAAAGCACTTCGCTGGTTAAAACGTCCTTTGTTCCGCTTCCTTTGAAGGGGGGCACAAAAGACCTTGCTCCTGTTGCAAGGATCGCCTTGTCAAAACTGTAACGCGTTTGATTGATTTCAATTTCGCTAGAAGAGACGAATCGGGCAGCTCCTGGAACAAAACGAATACCGGCCTGTTCCACTCCTGCTAAAGCCGCTCGGGATCGTCCGCCCAGAATTTTTTCCATATGAGCGCGAATTTCCCGCCAGGCCAAGGTTGCGTCTGAGTTTGAGCCGTAAGATTTTCTTAGGCTCGATTTGTCGGCACCGTGCTTGATAATTTTGGAAGGAATGCAGCCTACAAACAAGCACGCGCCTCCAAGTTTGCCCGAGGCTTCCGCCAGAAGCACTCTCTTTCCTTGGGCCGCCAGTTGCATCGCCGCCGGGGTTCCTCCTGGCCCACCTCCGATGACGACGACGTCAAATTTTTCACCCATGGTCTTCTCCTTATTTTCTTTCAAGCCTGCCTACGGCAAAACAGCATTGAACATGTACCCTGTAATAATGATCCCGATTCCGACGACACCCGCAAAGACCAGCAAAAGCCGTACTTTCATCACCTTGCGCAGGATCATAAATTCGGGAAAAGAAAGAGCTGTGACCGCCATCATGAAGGCTAGAGCCGTCCCCATGGACACACCCTTTTCGGTCAAGGCACCCACCAGAGGCAGAACTCCTGCGGCATTTGAGTACAGGGGAATGCCGATTAAAACCGCCAAGGGCACAGCGTACCATTTGTCTTTGCTTGCCCATTGGGCCAGAAAGTCTGTCGGAACGTAGCCATGAATCCAGGCACCAACCCCTACACCAATGAGAATCCACAACCAAACTTTGCCTAAGATTTCAAGAACGTAATCGAAAGCAAAACTCCAACGATCCCCCCAACTCATTTTTAACAAGGTTTGCTGGCGGACTCCGTGTTTGAGATTTTTCAGCACAAATTCCTGGAGGAGCTTTTCAACTTTGAGCTTGCCCAGAACAAGGCCCGCAAGGATGGCCACCACCAAACCGCTACCGATGTATAAAAGTGAGATTTGCCAGCCAAACATCCCCAGGAGCATGACTAGGGCGACCTCATTGATCATGGGCGAAGCGACCAAAAATGAGAAAGTTACCCCTAGAGGCACACCTGATTCGACAAAACCCAGGAAAAGTGGAACTGCGCTGCACGAGCAAAAGGGGGTTACGATTCCCAATGCAGCCGCAGAAACGTGGGCAAGCAAACGTGGCATTTTGGCAAGACTGGCGCGCACCCTTTCTGGGGGAAGGAAGGTGCGAAGAAGAGAAACCGCAAAAATGATGAGGATCAACAAGATGACAATTTTCGTGCTGTCAAAAAGGAAGAAATCAAGGGCTGCGCCCAAAGGCGTCGATTTCCCCAGGCCCAGAACAACAAAAACGAGCCAGTCAACCAAACTCTGGAGTGGTGAAAATGGATCCATTTTTAAATCTCGTCTTTGAGGATGTCTGCAACTTGAGCAGGGCTAAGGACCCTTCCTGACGACTTCAAGTTCCCGTTGATCGCCAACGCCGGGGTGGCCATGACACCCATGGCTGCAATTTCCAGAAAATCTGTCACCTTTTCGATTTGGGCTTCGAGGCCAAGATCCGCGACGGCTTTGCGTGCGCTTGCTTCAAGACGCGCACAGTTGCTGCACCCGCTACCGACAATTTGAATGGTCATAGGAAACTCCTTAAAAAGATCCACAGTGAAAGTGTTGATTTTACTTTAGGTGAATCAATACTCACATAATAAGAAATGACCACACAACTGTCAAATCCCCAAGAAAAACCTGACTTGGCGAATTGAAGTGAGATGAGGCTCTTCCTTGTAGCTCTGATGTCCCCGTGGTGAAAGGTGATTTTCTTCCCCCTCAAGTCTGAATAAAAGAGTTGGACGGAGATTGCTCACAAACTTTAGGTAAGGGCGGATAGAGCCTCCAAAAAATAAAAAAAAATATGTTTAAAAAAATATGAATCCTGTTGACGTAAGTTAGTGGTTTTGATATGTTCACTCTCGCGCCGCAAACAGCCGGGATGACCGGCGGGATGAAAAGCGCGGTTAAGGCAAAAAAAGAGCGAAAGTTCAAAGTTTTGCTTGACAAAACAAAAGAGTGGAACTAAACTAGTTCTCACGCTTTTATTGTTCTATGA
>JABEVL010000042.1 GCA_013043995.1 Spirochaetales bacterium
CTCGTAAACGACAGAAAGTTGCTCGTCTTTTTTAATGCTCACCGTTTCTTGTGTGCATTCGTAACCCGAACTCAGAAAAAAGTCGGGGACGCCTTTCGAGCCAAAGGCTGACATAGAAACCCAAAGCTCCCCGCCACGGACACGGTCGAGAAGTTTGCGCCCCAGGTTGATCGAGTAGCCGAAAAATCTGATTCCTGTATCCCCGGGCGTGAGCAAAACGTTCCCGGTGAAAATCGTGAACTTCCAGATCGAGGAGAACTCCTGGCCGGGTGCTTGCATCCGCACGGCCGCTTGCGAGGCTGCCAAGGGAGAAGGGAACACCAGAGTGAAGACATCGAGTTCCTTGTGAACCACAAAGCCCCCCAATTCCTGGGATACTTCAACGAGTTGCTCGACAGCCCTTCGGGAAATGCTGAAAAATTCCTTGTCGCCCTTTTCATCCATCAAACGTGTAGAATCTTCAAAGCCGGCAAAAAGAAAAGCCTCCCCCGAAATCCTTAAATGAAATCCGTCAGGAAGCTGGCCGTGAACGAGATTTTGGCGGGCCAGAGGATGATTGATGACAGAACGGGCGTTCCAGACGTCGAGCAGGGGTTGTGGACCCGGAAGAACCGGAGAACGCCAGACAGAAAGACCTGCAGATTTTGTAGAGCGGTTTTCCAGCCAGATCAAAAGTTTACCTGGGGAAACTTCGAGCTCTTTTTGCTCAAACCCCTGGGGCGTCAAAAGGAGGTCGAGAGTCTGCTGAATTGTGGTTTCCTGAGCCTTGAGCGTGCGGAAATTTTCCATTTTGAGGATGAAACTTTCACCCGGCACTGAAGTTTTTCCGCCCACGCGAAGCGTCAACTGGGAACGGGTTTCCAGGCAGATCAGCCGCAAAACCTCACCAGGTTTCCCGATCACTTCGATTTTTCCCAGTTCCCAGGGACTGAACGGCTTGAAGGCGAGGGGGGAGGTGCCTGGGTCTGAGGCAAAGGGCCAGGCCATTTTTGCGTTTCTGTAACTCTCCCAGCTTTGATAGGTACACGAAACCGTGCAGTCCTCAAAAAATAGAACTGAGGGCCTGAAAACGACAAGGATATTTGTTCCGAGGTCGGGTTCGACGGTTTCACGGCTAAACGGGTCATAGAGAATTTCGCCCGTCAAAGAGCCCACCGACGAAGTTTCCTCGACGATCCATCCTGAAATCGGCTGAAAAATTTGCCAGCGTGTTTCCAGGAGTCCCGCTCGAAACCCTGCCAAAAGGAAGCGCAGCGCCGTTTCCTGGTCGAGCTCGAGGGCTTGGCCGAGGCGGGCGGGGGTGAGGGTAGAACGAAGGTTGAACTCCAGGGAGTACAACCGATCCCAAGCCGATTTTACAGAGTCCAGGGGCCAGCCCACCTCGTCGGCACAAAGGCGGAGGCGTTCCTCAAATAACGAACGGTCCATACTTTCAACGATAACCTGAAGAGGTTCTTTTTTCAACGAAGAACTTCTGCTATCTTTGCAGGAATGGACGTGGTTGTTACGGGCGGTGGTCCCTCGGGCATGATGGCGGCTGCTCGTGCCGCTGAAAGGGGTTGCCGCGTTACTCTTCTTGAAAAGAATCCCTCCCTGGGAAAAAAACTCTTATTGACCGGGGGAGGACGATGCAATTTCACAAATGCCGAGCCCGACAACCAGCGGTTGGCTGCGTTTTACGGCAAAAAGGGTCGATATCTTTTGTCGCCGTTCAGCAGATTTTCCTCGCAGGACGCACTGAATTTTTTCAAAAGCCGTGGAATGGGCTACAAAGTCGAAGATCGCAACAGGGCTTTTCCGGCCTCCGATTCCTCTGAAGCTGTTTTGAGGGTGTTGCGGGAGTACCTTGAAGAGACGCGCGTGCGCGTTGTGACGCATTGCGAAGTGACCAGCCTCAAGGCTTCGTTGGGGCAGATCGTCCGTGTCGAGACCCGAAAAGGATGTTTTGAAGCAGAGCATCTCATCCTGGCCACAGGCGGAACCTCGCTTCCTGCTACGGGTTCCACAGGGGACGGCTACCGCTGGTTGGCCGAACTGGGACATCGTGTCCGCATCCCCGAACCTTCCTTGGTGCCGCTTGCTGTGCGTGAGAGCTGGATCAAGGATTTGGCAGGGTTGGCCTTTCCGCAGGTGCGGCTCCAGGCCTGGGGGCCCTCGGGTCAGCTGGCTTCAGATTCCGGGAAACTTCTTTTGACGCACTTTGGGCTTTCTGGTCCCCTGGTCCTCAACCTGGCAACGACCCTTCAATCGGCCCACCGCGAGTTAGCCGCTTCGGGAAATTCCCTGGAGCTCCGGCTGGATTTTTTCCCATCCGTCGACGCGGGGCAGCTTGACCGTGATTTGCTCGAAAACTTTCGCCAAGGGCCCAACCGTCTGACCAAGACGGCCCTTGCCGGGCTTTTACCGCCGCGACTTGTTTCCAGAGTTCTGATCCTTGCCGGGCTCGACGGTGAAACGCCCCTTTACAGGCTGACAAAAGCTGAACGCCGAAGGGTCGTGGAGGTGCTCAAGGCCTTCCCGTTGACGTTCGAGAAGCTAATGGACGCTTCCCGCGCCGTGGTCACCTCAGGCGGGGTCAGTCTCGACGAAGTGGACTTCAAAACGATGAAAAGCCGGATAATTCCTAATTTATCGATTGTAGGGGATCTGCTGGACTTTGAACGTCCGACGGGGGGATTTAGTCTTCAGATTTGTTGGGCGACGGCTTGGTCAGCCGGCAGCGCCTTTGAACCCAGCCAAAACGTGGAATCTTCCTGATGAAGAAAAAGCCGCCTTTCGGCGGCCTTTTCTTGAATTAGGCCCGACCAGCGGAACCCAAAACTTCTTTGTTTTTATGCATGTAGAGCTTTTTCAGCTCGTCGCGGGCCGGCCCAAGGTACTTTCTGGGGTCGAATTCGCTGGGGCTTTCGGTGAAAACCTTGCGGATGGCAGCGGTCATGGCCAGACGGCCGTC
>JABEVL010000043.1 GCA_013043995.1 Spirochaetales bacterium
AGCTGCGTTCGGCCTGTTCGAGGTCGCCGCACGATTGGGCGATCAGGCCGATCTGGTAGGCAAAACGGGCGTTCGGAGGAACTGCGGCAGCTGCCTTTCGAGAAAATTCGAGGGCAAGTTCTTTTCTCTTGGTTTTGTAAAGGCAAAGGATGACTCCTGAAAGATATTCGGGATTTTTGGGTTCGGTATGAAGAAGTTCGCGGTAGACCAAAAAAGCGTCAGCAAACTGCGCCCTCATTCTATAGATGTAGGCCAGGGCCCTCAAAGAGCCAACGTTGCGGTGTCCCAGGGCCATCCAGTCCAAAAGCCTCTTCTGTGCTTCGGGCCATTCTTTGGCTTCAAGAAGGCGGCGTACGTAGAGCCTGAGGATTTCGCCGTCGGTGGGGCGGAGTTTCAGGTAATCTGTAAAAGCTTTTTTCCACTCCGGAACCACTAACCGGGGGAGAACGGCGGCCAAGGTCTCAATGGCGCCTTTGTTTTCAGGGTCCAGACTGAGTGTCCGTTGAATCCAAGGTAGACTCAGCTCATCGAGGCCCTCTTTGCGATATTCTTCAGCGAGGGCCGCAAACAGGAAGGGGTCGGGGTCAGTCTGGCGGATCAAGTTCCTCAAGGCTTCAATATTTTCACGGCTAGGGTAGTTTTGCCGACATTTTAATAAAGTCAGGTAGTATAAAACTGTAGGGTCATCGGGGTGGGTGCGTAAAAGACGTTGGGCGTCGACAAGAGCCTGAGCAAAGTTACCCGATTGCCAATGAACCAAAAGCAACCCGTACTCTGCTTCACTCACGGATTTTGTTTTGCGGGCCTTTTCAAAGTGGGCCGCGGCTTTTTCGAGTTGTCCCAATTGACGGTAGGCTTCGCCGAGGATCAGGGAGAGCTGGGCGTCCTCAGGGTGTCTCTTGAGGTTTTTGAGGGCAAAGTAGACCGCTCGGCGCAATTTGCCTTGCTGAAGATACTGGAGGGGTAAAAGCTCCTCCATCAGTTCATTTGAGAGTTTAGTCAGGCCCTGAGGCAAAAGTGCCTTATGGCGTTCCAGCAAGACTTGGCCTTCTTGATGCTTTCCTGAAGCGAAAAGAGCTTCGATGGTCTGACAAATAAGAACGGGGTCGTCGGGATAGGCTTCGAGGGCCGTTTGAAAGTGGGGGAGAGCTTCGTTGTACTTGCCCAGTTCGCGTAGGGCTACGGCCAGGTAGAGGTGAATGGCCGAAGATTCGGCTCCGCTCGAAAGCAAAAATTTCAACATCTGTTGGGCTAGGTCGGCCTGACCATTGTGGAAAAGCTGGAGGGCTCGGACAAAAAGAGAATTCAAGTAGGCAACGTAGATCCCCCGGTGCTGGGGAGCCAGCTCAACAGCTTCCTGAAGAACTTCGACGGCTCGAAGAGGATCCTTGCCCTTTAAAAGGCTTGTTCCCAAAAGCCCCAGAGTTTGAACACGGTCGAAACCATTGGCGAGAGCTTTTTCAAACCATCCTGCGGCTCGCAGGGGTTGTCCAGCAGCCAGCCAGCTCCGCCCTAAAAAAAACTGAACTTCGCCAGACTCGCCGTGCAGGCCCATGTAGGTCCGAAAGAGCTGAACCGCCCGCCCGTAGTCACCCAGACCGTGGTAGCTTCGTCCCAGAAAAAGCAGGGCCTTGGGGTCCTCTCCGTCGGCCAGGCGGGAAAAGATACGGACAGCTTCGGGGTAATCTCTTTTCTGACCGGCTTGAATTCCTTCGTGAAATAGTTTTTTTCTTTCAGTATCTGTCATCCTGTCCGCCATCCTTCAAGTGTAGTCCAAGCAGCCCAGACAGGGACAGTGTTTGTCTTGTCCCTTTGACATAAAAACGGGTTTCTGGCATGATAGCGCATGGAACAAAGAAGCCTTTTCCGAAATCTTTCCCCCCTCGATCATCGGTATTACTTATCCAATCCCGAAATTTTTGACCGCCTTTCAGATTTTCTGAGCGAAGAAGCCTCGGTACGATACGCCGTGCGTTGTGAGGCAGCTCTTCTGAAGGCTCACCTTGAGCTCTGGTTTGATGGTGAATCTCAAAAGCGTCTTTTACCCATGCTTGAAAACCTCGAGTCGAAGATTGCCCCCAACGAAGTTTACGCTGAGGAAGAAAAAACACAGCATAACGTCCGCGCCCTTGTCAATGTTTTGAAGCGGCACCTGCCTGCCGAACTCGTTCCTTTTGTTCACCTGGGTGCCACCTCTGTCGATATGCTCGATACGGCCAATTCTCTTAAAATCCGCGATGCTGTTCGTCTTGTCATTTTACCCCAACTGATCGGCCTTGAAAGAGGCTTGTGCCGGATTGCCCGTCAAGAGGCTCACACTCCCCAAATCGGCAGGACTCACGGCCAGCACGCCGTCCCGCTGACCGTCGGATTTGCCTTGGCTGAGTACGTTTCCCGCCTAGGAAAATCGATCCTCGAAATCCAAAAAAGAACCGGCGATCTGAAAGGAAAATTCGCGGGTGCTGTGGGGGCCTACAACGCCACGAGCGTCATGACCAAGGACCCCGAAAAACTGGAACGCCGCGTGCTGGCCTACCTGGACCTTGAACCCTCTGAACATTCCACCCAGCTTGTTGAGCCCGAATACCTCCTGCGCCTCTTGCTGGAACTTAATGTAGCCTTTGGCGTGATTGCCAACCTGGCCGATGATCTGCGTAACCTTCAACGTTCAGAAATCGGTGAACTGCGGGAGTACTTTTCGTCGACCCAAGTAGGGTCGTCGACGATGCCACAGAAACGCAACCCCTGGAATTCTGAACACGTGAAGAGCCTGTGGAAAGCCTTTGCCCCCCGTGTGATGACCTTTTTTATGGACCAGATTTCTGAACACCAGCGAGATTTGACCAATTCGGCCTCGGGCCGTTTCGTGGTTGACTACCTGGCTGGTTTTAGCGCGGCTGTTGCCCGAATGAGCAAGGTTGTGGCGGGCCTTAGTGTGGACGCTGAAAAACTTCAAAAAAATCTCCACGAAGGGGCTGGTGATCTGGTTTTGGCTGAAAGCGTCTATATCCTCTTGTCCCTTGCCGGTGAGCCCGAGGGTCATGAAATCGTTCGGGTTTTAACTCTCGAATGCGAAAAATCCAAAAGGGCGTTGATCGATGTTTTAAGGGATCGCCCTGAACTATGGACCAAGCTTGCAGCCCAATTGCATACCTGCACGGGTTGGGACCCTGAAGCGTTTTTTTCCCAACCCGAACGTTACCAGGGTATCGCCGCCAGTAAGGCCCTGGCCCTTGCTGAAAAATACGAAAAAGAAATGAATGCGCTGAAGGAGGCCCTTGATGTTATTTGAAGAATCTCTCAGCTACGACGACGTTTTACTCCTGCCTTCTTGGGCAGATTTTGCACCCAACGAGGTTCAGGTCAAAACCCAGTTGACCAAAACGATCGCCCTCAACGTGCCCATTCTGGCTGCTGCCATGGACACCGTTTCTGAAGACCGTCTTGCCATTGCTCTTGCACTGGAAGGCGGAACCGCCGTCATCCACCGCAATCTGACACCGCAGGAACAGGCAGAACACGTCGGGCGCGTGAAGCGTTATTTGAATTGGGTGATCGAAAATCCTGTTGTCGTTCGTAAGGGTGAAACCGTCCAGAACGTGCACAAGCTTATGATGGAACACGGAGTATCTGGACTCCCCGTGATCGACCATGAAAAAAAACTAGTCGGGATCATCACGGGCAGGGACCTTCGATTTTGCAACGATTACAGTCAGCTCGTCGAGGACGTGATGACCAAAAATCCCGTTGTCGAAATTGGGAAAGTTTCTGTTGCGACGGCGGAAGAAAAATTTGATCGGTATAAAATTGAAAAACTTCCTGTTGTGGATGCCGAAGGCCTTCTGTTCGGGCTGGTAACCGTCAATGACATGGAAAAACATCAGGCCTTTCCGAACGCTGCCGTGGACGCTCACGGCCGTCTGATTGTTGGAGCGGCGATTTCTCCCCAAGACTGGGAAAAACGTCTGCCAATTTTGATTCAAGCGAAGGTGGATTTTGTCGTCCTGGACGTGGCCCACGGTGACAGTAAGGTCGTGGTAGACGCGATTAAAGCGATCAAGAAAAAATTTGACATTCCCGTGATCGGAGGGAACGTTGCGACCAGGGAGGGGGCTCAGCGTCTGGTGGAAGCCGGAGCAGACGCCATCAAGGTCGGCGTCGGCCCGGGCTCGATCTGCACGACGAGGATCGTTGCAGGTATCGGCGTAGCTCAGTTTTCTGCGGTCTGGGATTGTGCCGAAGTCGCCTCAAAAGCGGGGATCCCCATCATCGCCGACGGTGGGATCAAATTTTCAGGCGACATCGTCAAGGCGATGGGCGCCGGAGCGGGGGCTGTTATGATGGGGAACCTTTTTGCCGGGTTGAAGGAAGCTCCGGGCCGTGAAATCATCTACGAGGGCAGGATTTTTAAAGAATACCGCGGCATGGGCTCCTTGGGTGCCATCAAAGAAGGGGCCGGGGACCGCTACGCCATGGATAAAAAGTCTGATCCCGTCCCTGAAGGGATCGAAGGCCGGGTTCCTTTCAAGGGTGAACTCAAGCCTTTTTTGCACCAGTTGGTAACTGGCTTGAAAAAAGGGATGCATTACGCCGGGTGCAAAAATCTCGAAGCTTTGCGGTCCTACCGAAAATTCGTTAGAATCACGGCGGCAGGACTCCGCGAAAGTCACGCACACGACGTGATGATCACACAAGAAGCTCCAAATTATTCGAGAAACTGATTCCAACTTGAGGAAGGTGATATGAAGATCGTCGTAGTAGGCGCCCAATGGGGGGACGAAGGGAAGGGGAAAATGGTCGACTGGATGGCCGATAGTGCCGAAATTGTTGTCCGTTTTTCAGGCGGAGCTAACGCGGGACATACCGTAATCGCTGATGGAAAAACCTATAAACTCCACCTTGTTCCTTCGGGAATCGTTGCCCCAGGCAAGGTTGCCGTCCTGGGAAGCGGGATGGTGATCGATCCAGCGGCCTTGTTCGACGAGCTCGATCAGCTTGAAAAAGACGGGGTGAACTGGAAAGGCCGTGTTTGGGTTTCTGACCGTGCCCATCTGGTTTTGCCAACTTACAAAGCTCTGGATCAAGAAATGGAAACTCAGAGCCGAGTACCCATCGGAACAACAGGCAGGGGGATTGGCATTACCTACGCCCTCAAAGCTCACCGAGATGGTGTGCGGGTCGGCGATCTTTTTGTCGACTCCTGCTGGGATCACTTGCGCCCCGCAGAAAAGGAGTTTCTGGCACCATTTCGGGAGAGGCTCCACCCCCTGGTGATCGACCTCGTCGCATTCATGCGCCAAAACTCTCAAAAGAACATCCTTTTCGAAGGGGCTCAGGGGGTCTTGCTCGACCTGGATTACGGCACCTATCCCTTCGTTTCTTCGGGGTATTCTGCTGCCGGAGGAGCCTCTTTGGGCGGTGGTGTTGGTCCCCGTCACTTGGATAAGGTTTTTGGAGTGTTCAAAGCCTACTCGACGCGCGTCGGCAACGGTCCTTTTCCGACGGAGTTCAAAGAAGGAAGTGTTTTGGGGGAACGCCTGCGTTTGGTCGGTCAGGAGTACGGAGTCACCACAGGACGGCCACGCCGTACGGGCTATTTGGACCTTGTGGCCCTGCGCTCCGCATGCTGGACCAATAGCCTTGACGGTCTCATTGTCACAAAAATGGACGTCTACGACGATTTTGATGAAATCCAAGTTTGCACGGCCTACCGAATTAGAGGCCGGCTGGTTGAGGATTTTCCCGGCACCGTCGCCGACCTTGAAACCGCCGAGCCGGTGATCCGCTCCTTCCCGGGGTGGAAGACGCCTTTGGGTTCTGTGCGGCGGTGGGAAGATTTACCCCAAAAAGCCCGTGACTACCTGAGTTTCATTGAAGAGTACTCTCAAACACCGATCAGCGTCGTATCTGTCGGCCCTGATCGTGACCAGACCCTTGTAAGGAAAAGCCCATGGACAAGATCCTAGTTCTTGATTTTGGAGGTCAAACCTGCCAGCTCATAGGACGCCGGTTGCGCGAGGGAGGCGTCTACGCTGAAATTC
>JABEVL010000044.1 GCA_013043995.1 Spirochaetales bacterium
ACTCGCGTCTGTTCCTTGCCCTCTCAGGCTAAAACTCCGGTTTCGGAAAGAAGATCCCGAAGGGGTTTTCGCAGGTTGGGTGCCGGGAAGCCCTCTCAGCCGCGGGGCTTCTTCTCTGTCGGTCCAGGTCCTGTTACTCGTCTTCGTTAGCCGCCGATGAACAGCAGCAGGTTTACTTTATCACCAGAGGCCGCGGCTGGTCCAGAGCTTCAATCGGGGCCTTTCAGGGCCAGAAAAAACAAGTTTTCGCCGGCGCTGAAAAATCAGCGCGGCCAGCTGACGACACGAGGGTAGTTCTCAAAGTCATGCGGTTCTGCCCGTCGGCCTAAATGATTGATCGTGTGATCGATGCCCCCCAGGCCGACGATGGAGAGGTCCATGGCGTGGAAGATCTTGATGCCCTTGGCCTGGCCTGGAACTTCGATGGCATGGTCCAGGTTGACGTGGGCGCCGTTGGTTTTGATAAAGACGGCATAAATGCCCAGCCCGTAAGCCGTGTGGCGAAGAACCTGATCGCCTACCTTGTAGGCCGCCCAACCGTCCACCTTACGGCCTTCCCAGGTCGAAGACCACTGGGCTTGGCTAGGGGGATCGTAGGGAAGTTCGCACTGGTAGAAGAATAATTTTCCATCATTACCATTCCAGATCGTTTGATACTCCTGAAAGTGTTCTACGGCCAAGCCGTAAATCGTCACCTCGTCACCGTTGACGATCAGACCGTTCTGGGAAGGGTTGGTTTCCCAGCCTACGCCCCTTCCATGGTCGGCTCTCCAAATCCAGGTGTCGTCAACAATGACATTTTTACTGTTGATTTCAAGGCAAACGTTCGCACGGGCTGGTCCGGCGCCTCCTACCCGAAAAAAGACGTCGCTCAGCAAGGAGGGATTGGAAGCGTGGGAAAGGACCGAACCGGGCTGGCCCATTCTGAGCAGAACCCGGGAGTTTTCCTGGCCCGCGTCAATAAGAAGGCCCGAAAGGCTGACCCCATCGACATCGTCGACGATCAGGGCGGCTTGACCTGAAGCCGGCTGCAGGGTCGCCAACCCAAGACCGAGGATCACGGTATCGCTGCGAGAAACGTGCAGCGGTGACTTCAGGGAATAAATTCCGGGGGTGAGGAGGATGTCTTTGCCTTGAGCCAGTTGAGCGTTGATTGATTCAGCATCGTCAGTTTCAGGGTGTGCGATGTAGAAACGGTTGATGGGAAGGATCGTCCCCTTGTCGGGGCCGTTCGTCCAGGATGGTCCCACGGAATCCTGCCGAGTTCCTGGGGCAAATACCTGAAATTCCCCCTGGTCGTTGACACAAAGGAACGGTTTTTCGCGGACGAGGGGGGTTTTCTTGATGACGGTGTAAGGCGTCGTCGTGTAGGGAGGATTTTCTGTCCAATTGGAAGAGAGGGGAACGTTTGAACCCACAAAAACCATATTCCATGAACCGGACTTCCAGTTTTTCATGCGGGTGTTGCGGGAAAACCATTGTTGCTGCGAACCAGAATCTATCGTGCCGCCGATTTCAGAATCCGCAAGAAAACCGCCGCTGGCGAATTCATTGCGACCGTTGGGACCGATCTCATAAAGATCAAGGTTGCCGTCGATATGAACTCTTCGAAGCGGACAAGCCTGGGAAACGGCCCACATCGCTGAGAAAGGCGCCGGGTTGGTCAAACGGAAGTTTTCAGCCGACCTCCAGAAGTTGCTTGTGCAGCTGTGACGGTTCCAGTCTCCCGTGACCTCAAGCGTACTGCCCTGGTCAAAGACAACCTGGTCGGGCATTCGGCCCAAGCCCGCGAGTTGGGTGTAAAAGCCGACCTTGAGGTTGAGGTGGGGGTAGACCCCCGGCAGAAAGAGAAGCGCGAAGCGCTTGTCGCCGAACTCGGAGGCTTCCTGGGTTTTGTACAGCCTGTCGATTGTTTCTTGAATATCCTTGGAGCTGTCACTCAACACGTAAACATGGGAGCCGAAAATTGTTTTGTTCCCTAAAGGCTGGCCGATGCTGCTCATGACGAAGACCCCTAGTAAGACGATAATAAGCGCGAATTGACGCATGGAATTTCCTTGCTTCTAGCAGAGTTCAAAGGAAAAAACAACTTCACCTGACCTTTTTAGTTCCTCATCAGGCAGATCGGGTCGGAACCCAGGATATTGCCCGAAGCATGGTAGGCCTTGACCCGGCAACCTCGGCAGAGTTCGACGGCTTCACATTCGCCGCAGGCCCCGTCGATGGGCGATCTTCCCAGCTCGAAGAGCTTTTGAACGCCTCCCCGGATGCCGAGTTCGCGCACGTTCCCGACGCTGAAGTCCTGGACAAAACTGCAAGGCAGGATGTTGCCCTCGGCGTTGATGCCCATAAGCCCTTTTCCGACGGGACAGGCACTCTTGACCTTCATGCGGGCTACACCCTTGGTGACGTCGATGCCCCTTTCTTTGAGTTTTTTCATGATGTAGACAGCGATGGAGGGAAGGGCCCCGATGTCGTATTCGATGCCGCGGTCGGGGTCTTTCAGGACGTCGGCCAGGATAAAATCGGCGATTTCGCGCAGCTGGTCACCTGAAACCCGGGTTTCACGCTGGTTGGCGGCGCGGCCGACTTCGACGAGGTCGCAGGCGTACAAAAGACCGCAACCCAGGTCCTTGGTTGTTTGAACGAGGTTGAAAAAATGCGGGTAGGTCGAAGCCGTGACCACGGTCTTGATTCCCACCTTGATCCCGCGTTTTTTGAGGCGGGCGATGTTCTCGACGGTGCGGCGGTAGGCACCCTTGGCTCCGACGTAGGCGTCGTGAAAGGCCTCGGGTCCGTAGAGCGACGTGGCCAGGTAATCAACGTCCAGCTGAACCAGACGATCGGCGGCTTCGTCGTCGATGTAGAGGCTGTTGGTGCTGACGACAACACGGATACCGTGGTGCTGGGCTCGCGCCAGGATGTCCCAAAAATCGGGCCGGGTCATGGGTTCCCCCCCCGTGACAAAAAGGAGCGGCACCCCGGCCTCGGCGATTTGGTCGACGAGTTCCAGGGCTTCAGCGGGAGAAAGCTCGTTGGGAGCCTTGGAATAGTCGGCATCGACGTAGCAGTGACGGCAGGTCAGGTTGCAGCGGTTGGTGATATTCCAAATGATTTCACTGGGGCGGCCTTCCTGAAAGGCACGAAGGGTGCGTTGGCCGATTTCTTCCAACGAGCCTCCAAAAAATAAAGATCGAACGTGGCTCAACTCTGGGCTCCTTTTTTCCAGCGGCCCGCCGTCCAGTCGCTCCAAAGAGCCTGCAAGGAGGGAAAGGCCAAATCGGCAGGGCGGACCTCTGCCGGATATTTCCACGCCAAACTGCTGACTTCGCGGGGGTCGACCGACCATTCTTCCTGCGGGGCCAGAACCTTGGCGGTGAAATAAAGATCGAGGGTATTATACCAGATTTTTGCAAAAGCGTATCGGTTGGGATAACCGTCCAGAAAGACGGGAGTGTCAATTTCAGCACCTATTTCTTCGCGGACCTCACGCCGGATGGCTTCGTCTAACGGTTCGCCGGGGTCGACAAAGCCCCCTGGAAGCCCCAAAAGACCGCGGCCGGGTTCCATCCCCCTCACCAGAAACAAAAAGCGTCCCTGGGTGTCTTGGGTCAAAATACCCGCGGCTGCGGCGACGTTATGAAAATAGCGGTGCCCGCAGACCCTGCAGTGAAACTCCTTGCGTTTGAGAAACTCTCCGCCTGGAGCGCCGCACCGGGGGCAGAACTGAAAGGGGTTGGGCTCGTCAGGGTTCATAAAAAGCTCCGCAGGTTTTCACAGTTGGAACGCAGGTTCTCGGTGGTTGACGTGTTCCTCAAGGAAGGGGAAGCCAGCTGGGCCCAGGCTTTCTTGTCTTGTCCCAGTATGGCGATCATGGCCCAGGCCAGAGCCCGTGACTCGGGGTCCTGGTCGTGAACCGCCGCCTGATGGTAGGCCTCAAGGGCCCGGCGGACGTCCGAGAAAGGTCCTACCTGAAAACTCAAAAGTGCGTTTCGAAATTCAGGGGCACGCCGGGGTTGAAAGAGGGGGAACTCCGCGGCAACCGACCCGTCGCCGGTGGGAACGTCGGTACCGTCGTAGTTGTAGTATTCCCAGTTGTTCACGAAGGAGATCACCTGCGGCGGACTGGCAAAGATCAGGGGAAACCCTGAAAGCTGGAGCGAAAACCAAAAGTTCCCCAAAACAACGGGATCTCCGCTCTCCAGCTTCAGCATCGTCTGTGTGAGCTCCAGCAGGGTGGCCTGTTTGATCCCGTCACCCGAGGCGGGGTTCACGACGTCGACCGTCTCCGAAAAGGAAAATTGGCGCACGGGAAAAACAGAAGCGTCGCCGCGCCAGGTTTTGAGTCCTGTAAAGTAGCCGTCCCGGGTGAGTTTTTGAACGAGGGGGAGGGCCTGTGCCGCCCGTCCCAGGCGCAGATCCTTGTACGCCTGCAGGTAGTCAAGGTCGGCGGAAGTGAGCCACGCGCGCCGGGCAAGAAAGCCGTCCAGGGGCGCGCGCTGAGCCGGGGGGGTTTTGAGAAACCTCTGCCAGTTGTCAAGGTCCTTCGACCGCAGCAAAACGTCAAACAGAAGGTTGACGGGGTCGTTGGCACCCCAGGACGTGGACCAGAAATACTCGTCGTGGTTTAGAAAATAGGGGTTGTTCCAGGTTTCGGTCTGAAGGCTGTCAAAGGCCCGGGCGGCTTCAGCCAGTCGACCAAGAGCAAGGTCTTTTTGAGCCGCAAGCACCACAAGGGAGTGGTACAGCCCCCGGTTGTGACCCGGACTGTCCAGAGTCTTGGCCCAGACGAGATCGCCGATCAGCCTTTTTTGCAGGGCAGTGTCCCAGCCCGTTTGCCGCTGGGCGAGCATTTCGAGCAAGGTCCCCAAAAGGTGGCTTTCGTGGGTTTGGGCAGAGTTCCGGGCGGGGAAGGTGAGGCTTTTTTTGTAAAGCTGGGTCATGCGGGCTTCGTCGCCGTCGAAAAAGGCCAGGTAGGCCGCCAGCGTGAGCCAGGCCCGGGGAAAGCGGATGGCAGGATTAAGTCCTGCCTGTTCCAGGCTGTCGACGAGGGCCGTGTAGAGACCTTTTTTTTGAAGCGAGGCGACGATGGACTTGTCCGTGGGCAGGGAGTCGGGG
>JABEVL010000045.1 GCA_013043995.1 Spirochaetales bacterium
CACCTTCCCCCCGAGTACTGGTCGGGGCTTTGGACCAGGCAGTCGGGCGCAGGCCAGACCGATACAATTTCAAGTTCGGACGGAAACGTCGAGGGGCTGAGACTCAAAATCCGGACGGCTCGAGACTGGGCCTTGAGTTCGGGGGTCCGCGTTCCCGTCGTCACCGGAGAAAGGCTCCGGCTATCTTCCAGGGCTTCGCTTTCGGGAGCCGGAACCTTGAGGCTCGAATTTGTGGCTCGGGATAAAACGGGGAAAGTCGTGAATTGGGACTTTGATGGGGTGAGTGTTCTTCACGGGAAAAGGCAACGCGTCGAAACCGGTATTGCCGTCGTGCCCCAGGGGGTGGCGACCCTGGAACCCCGCTGGTCAGGCAGGCTTTCTGTGGACGCCTCGGTTTTTGCCCTGACCCTGGAGCGTGTGGCCAACGAAGGGGCTCTTCCTCCCCAAAGCTGATTGGCTGCTGACGTCGAAAAGGGCTAGTTGCCGTCGACGGGAGCCAAGGCGAGAAAAGCCTCGAGCTGGGCCTGCGACGAACTCGGGACGTCGACGAACTCCAGCCCGGCCAGCCAGGGGCAGACGTCGTCAATGCACCGGCCTTCCTCTTTTGCCCAGACGATGACAGCGTCCAGGCTAAGGATCTCGGGTTTTAAGGGCGTGCCCAGGTTCAACATGACGAAAACCCGCTGCCCCGGCTGCTGAGGCGAAGGCAAACGGCAGAGCATGCCGCGGGCACTGATGTTCAGCCCTTCGGCGGGCAGAAATTCTTCTTTGTTGAAGTCGATTTGTACAAATTGCTGGATCTGATAGCGTAAAAGGACGCGTTTCTCTTCCACCGTAGGGCCTCCGTTTTTAGATTACAGTTTTTCTCAAATATAACTTTCCCCACTATACGACCCGCCATCGGCTTTGTCCAATTTTTTTGTCGTCGTTTAGGCCTGAGGCCGGCACTGCAGAAAAAATCCGGTGAAGGCGGGTGAGTTCCTTGTCGAGTTCTTAATTCATTTAAGAAGTTTAAATGTAAATGTATTACCAAATAGTTATTAGTTAATACTAAATAATACAAATATGTATTTTTTAGAAAATCATCGTTTTCACTCTTATTCAAGAAATGACTTTTTAAATCTTTACCTACAAATGAAATATTAAGAAAAAAATCTTTGTTTTAAGAATGGCACGGTTTGTGCTTCTAGGAGGTATCTGCTTTTCAAGGAGTCCAGCATGAAAAGGTTTCTATCGATTTCTGTCGCCGCAGCGGTGGTGCTCGCGGCCCTGTCTTTCGCGTCGTGCAGCAAGCCCGCGGTTCCCCAAGCGCCGACGCTGAAAATCGCGTATTCGGATTGGCCGGGATGGGTCGCCTGGGACGTGACGCAGGCGAAGGGTTTTTTTAAGAAGGAGGGGGTGAACGTTCAGCTGATCTGGTTCGGCTACGGTCCTTCGATGGACGCTTTTTCCGCAGGCAAGGTGGATGCCGTGTGCGTGACCAACGGTGACGCCTTGGTGACCAGCGCTTCGGGCGCCAAAAACGTCGAAATTCTTTTGAACGATTATTCCAACGGCAACGACATGATCATCGCCAAACCCGGGATCAACTCGGTCAAGGACCTGAAAGGCAAAAAAATCGGCGTCGAGGTCGGTTTGGTCGATCATCTTCTGCTGCTCAAGGCGCTCCAGATGAACGGGCTTTCAGCCAAGGATGTGACCCTGGTGAATATGCACACCGACCAGGCTGCCCAGATTTTGGCCAGCTCGGGTGTCGACGCCGTGGCCGCCTGGCAGCCGAACGCCGGACAGGCCCTGCAGGCCGTCCCCGGCTCCAAGGCGATTTTCACGAGTGCGGATGCTCCGGGCCTGATCTACGACACCCTGGCCGTCAACCCGGAAAGCCTTGCCAAGTACCCCGACGCCTGGAAAAAAGTCGTGAAAGCCTGGTACGAAACCGTCGACTACATTGATGACCCGGCGCACAAAGCCGAGGTGGTGGGCATCATGTCGGCGCGGGACAACCTGCCTCCGGCCCAGTACGCAGCCTTTATGGACGGAACCCACCTGTTGACCCTCAACGAAGCGCTCAAGGCCTTCACGCCTGGCCCGGGATTGGATTCCCTCTACGGTTCGAGTGCGATCGTGGACCAGTTTAACGTCGAAAACAAGGTCTACAACACCCCCCAGGACATCCAAGCCAACATCGATCCCCAACTGATCGAAAGCCTCAAGTAGGAACGTGTCATGAAAATCCCCGGATTTCAGCCCCGCAAGCCCTTGACCGGGCGGCAAAAGTGGATCCTTACCTTGCTCTCCTTTGTTTTGCCGGTGGGGCTGTGGTCTGTGGTGAGCTACGTGCCCTTCGTCTGGCATCCCGTGATCCTTGTCAGAAGCGTGGGGGGGAGCTCGGCCCTTGAACAAGGTGAACGGGTCGACCCTGCTTTTTTTCAGGCCGAAAATCAAAAACTTGCCGCGGAAGGGAAGCCCCTTGCGGCAGGTCTTCGGGCTAACCCGATTTTTCTTCCTTCACCTGGCAGGGTCTTTGAGGCGTTTTTCAAGGCGTTTACCACGCCTCCGCGCCGCGTCGGGGACCCCTGGCTGGCCGAAAGTCTATGGCACAGCATCCAGATCATCTTCTGGGGGTTCTTTCTTTCCAGCCTGATCGGGGTCCCCCTGGGTATTCTGGCGGGAACCTACGGCTTTTTTAAGGGGCTGTTCGAGCCTTTCATTGAATTTTTCCGCTACCTGCCGGCCCCGGCCTTCGGCGCCCTGACCGTAGCCATCTGGGGCATCAACGACGGTCCCAAAATCGCCATCATCTTCATTGGAACCTTCTTTCAGCAGGTTCTCGTGATTTCGAACACGACAGCCAAGTGCGACACGACCTTGCTCGAAGCGGCCCAAACCATGGGAGCCCGGGGGGTGCGGCTCCTTTCGAGCGTCGTGATTCCCAGCGTTCTTCCCGACGTTTACCGCGACCAGAGGATCCTTTTGGGCTGGGCCTGGACCTACCTGATCGTCAGCGAAGTCGTGGGGACCAGTTCAGGCATCACCTTTTTTATCGATCAGCAGGCCAAGTACAGGGAATACGCCAACGTGTTCGCCGCCATTTCGATGATCGGTCTGATCGGCATCGCCACCGACATGGTCCTGGGCTGGTTGGGGCGCTTCTTTTTCCCCTGGCGGCGGCTTGAAGGCAAGGAGGCTTGAGATGGACTGGTCACTTCCTGATTACAAGAGTCAAACGAGCGAGGTCCGTGCCCGTTTTGAAGCTCTGAAAGCCCGGCCCGTGATGCTCGACGTTCAGGGTCTGGGGAAGGTTTTTCCGTCCAGGAAAAAATCAGAGACGGTTTTAAAGGACATCGGGTTTCAGGTGCACCGCCGTGAATTCCTGTCGATCATCGGCCCTTCGGGCTGCGGGAAATCGACCCTGATCCGCATCGTCGCAGGGCTGGAGCAGGCCAGTTCGGGGACCGTGAAGTTGGAAAATACCCCTGTGGAAGGCCCGGGACCGGATCGAGGGATGGTGTTTCAGAACTACTCGCTTTTTCCCTGGCAAACGGTGTTGGGCAACGTCAGGTTCCCTTTGATCCTGCAGGGTCACGGGGCTTCTATCGCCGAGGCCGAAGCCCGGACGTGGATCGACATCGTGGGCCTGGCCGACTACGAGGAGTACTACCCCAGCCAGCTTTCGGGGGGAATGCGCCAGCGCGTCGCCATCGCCCGGGCCCTGGCGGCCAAGCCTAAGGTCCTGCTCATGGACGAACCCTTCGGGGCCCTGGACGCTCAAACGCGCTCCAAGATGCAGGCCTACCTGCTTGAAATTTGGCGCAAGGTCGACGTGACGGTCCTTTTCATCACCCACGATCTGGACGAGGCTGTTTTTCTTTCAGACAGGATTCTCGTCCTGAAAGCTCACCCCGGCGAGGTCCAGGAACTCATCGAGGTACCCCTGCCCCAGCCCCGAAACAGTGCACACACGCTCACCCCCGAGTTTCTGGCGGTCCGGCGGCGCCTTGACGAACTGATCCACCCCCAGGGGGACGACGACGCCGAGAAGTTCGAAATGCTCCGTCTGGCTCCCGCCGGCGACGAGGTGCTGTGATGGAAAAGGACCTCGCCCAACGGATCAGCCTTTCCCTTCCTGCTGACGTCGTGGAAGGGCTCGAAAAATGGATGGAACAGAGGGAGTCTCACAACCGCAGCATGGCGGTCACGAGCATCCTGCGCGAAGAACTGGCGGGCCTGAGCGGTTGTATCCACGAAGTCGTCGCGGGTTCGATCACGCTGTTCTACGACGAAACCCGCCCTGGGCTCCAGGCCCGGGTGGCTGGTCTATTGAGGTGCCACGTCAAAGAGGTCGTCACCAGTCTTTCTGTGCTTTTGGAGTCTTCGATGAGGATGGAAATCCTTGTCGTCCAGGGACCGAGAGGGACCCTCGAAAAAATTGTCGCGCAACTCTTGTCGCTCAAGGGGGTGAGAACGGGACGTCTGACCCTGAGCCGGACGGTTTTGCCCCCCCTGCACGGACGCCCGGCCTACAAAATGGAGGCTTCTTATGAATCCGTTCACGCCTGAGAACGTCCTGTATGAAGAAATCCTTCCCGGAGGCTGGAACTGGTCGCACGTTCTAAAACGTGGTACGTGCCTCAGGCTTGTCGACCCCGAGGGCGGGGCCTGCGCCTCGGTGCTTCTTTACAATCCCAAGGAAACCTCGGAACGGTTCAACATGCCCGATACCCTGAAGGC
>JABEVL010000046.1 GCA_013043995.1 Spirochaetales bacterium
CGATACTGTTCCCCGCGTCGACGATACATACGTCGGCGCCGGCGCGCTGATCGCCATCGTCGGATGTTGCGCATTCCTTGCCGGCGCCGGTTTGGACAACGTCACGTCACAGCGGCGGCGTTGGCATCAGCCATCTGAACAATAATTTCCATGGAGTGACGTGATTTTTCTGCTTCGTTGCCCATTTTCTGCGCTTCGTTTTTGATCTCAGAGGTGGTGTTGACCAAACCCGTCAGCGACTGGGAAATCATCCGGCCACCTTGTGCAGTCTCGGCAATTTCCACCTGCATCTGTGCCATGGCTTGACTGATGTCCTGAATTCCCGTCAGCAAGCGCTCTATGGTTTGTCCCGTGCGCTGGGAAACCTCTTTTGTGCTTTCGATACGCTCTATAATTTCTCGTAAAGAAAGTGAAATGCTTTTGGAGTTGTGCGCGGTTGCCTCGCTCAATTTACGAATCTCGTCCGCCACAACGGCAAACCCCTTACCAGCATCTCCGGCATGCGCCGCTTCGATGGCCGCATTCATGGCCAACAGTCCGGTTTGTGAGGCTACTTCATTGATGATTCGGGTAAACTCGGAGATCACCTCAGCGGCTTTTGAAATTTCACCGATAGATCCCAAGGTTTGGGCCATGTCTTCTTCACTCTCATGGGCCCAGATGGCCAGTTTGTCCGAAAGTTCACGTTTAGTTTTTGTTGTCTCGTCAAGGTTTTTAAGGCTTACCGCCATCTCCTCTACGGCGGAGGAGGCGTCTGAGATGGCTCGGGCTTGGACTTCAATTTTGGGAACTGTCGTTTCAACAAGTTCGGTAATGCTGCTGACTGCGGTGTTCCCACTTTGTATCGTTTGGCGAAGATCTTGAATATGGAGCTTTATTTGAGTCATGGTGGCGTCCATTTGAACAGTCGTCGCCGACAGTTCTGTGGCGTGGCTTGAAAGTTCGCTGCCTTGTTGTCGTGATTTTTCTGAGCTCTCTTGAACAACCTGGATCAGAGAGCGCAATTTATCCATGAGGTTGTTCAGATGTTTTGCCAAAAGGCCAAGTTCGTCGTGGCCAACCTTGATGACACGGATGGTGAGGTCGCCTTCGGCTCCTTTGCTAAAATTATCAAGAAAAATTCTGAAGCGACGCTGAAGACTTAGGCCCATCAGGATAGTTTCTAAAAGTGCTACCAGTGTCGACGCCCCAATTCCTCCCGCAATCAGCCACGTAAGAATGTTCATGCTATTCGAAATACTATTGTCGGAGTGAGCCAATTCTTGGCTGGTTTCCTGGATCATCGGCATTAAAAGTGCTTGTACATTCTGAAAGGTAAGCTCAGAGGGCCCTTCCAGAGCTTCGAGAGCAATTTTATCCTGTCCGTTCTTCAAAAGATCTAAGACTGTTTCATCAAGATTCAACATTGAGTCTACGGCCGAACCCAAACGCGACACGCGAAAATCGGAATCCTCAAACCCTAGATTTTTGTATACTGCGAGATTTTTCTTGATCTGACTGACCAAGGAGTTCCTCAGGTTCTCGAGGTCTTGGAGTTCCTTGGGTGTACTTGCCGTCATGGACTTGTACATGAGCGTTCTCAGGTTTTGAATTTCGAACCTGAGATTTTCTGTTGTCTGTAAAGCTCCGAGAGTTTGTGTGCCTAGCTGATGAACCTGGTTTTTAAAAGTTCCAAGGGTTTGAAGGGTTAGAAACCCTACCGATGCAAAGATAACAACAGTCAAGACCATGCCGAGGGCAATCTTGGAAACCAAAGAGAATCCTCGTTTCATTATTTTCCTCTCTTACATGGGCTTGGGATCTTTATGGGAAGGGGCTGGAGGACGGCGATGACGGGTTCGCGGAGGTCTTCGTCGAGGCGTGCGTACGGCCCAAACTCGGTACATTCCACGAAGGGCGTTTTCAAGCTCGGCATTCGAAGGAAGCAAGGGCTGAAAAAAGTCCTTCAAGAGGCGGATAGCGTCTTCAAAATTTTCAGTTGTCGCTTTTGATCTCCAACCTTTTGATTCCATCCACGGGGCGATCAGAAATGTCAAAGCGGATGCCCGATCAATTTCTTGAGCACTTTTCACGGCTTCATCCAAGAGTCGCAACCCTTCGAGAAGTTCCTTGGGAGCAGGCTTTAGAAAACCTGTGCGCAATTCTTGGCCCAAGCCCTGCGTTATGAATTCAAGCAGACGGTATTTTGATAGATTCTGAAGTATTTCTGCCGACATGCCGCTAAACAGTATTTTGTAAAACTCTTCAGTGAGGCGGGCGGGGGACATGGAAGCTAACAGAGGAGCTTTTTTCCGGATTTGAGACGCCATGGCCGAAGAAAGGGAAAGCTTACCCGTCGTGGTATATTTGATGCCCCGTAACATTCGAACGGGGTCATCGTCGAAGATCAGATCGAGAGGAATGACGTTGACAAGGCGGCGGCGGCGAATGTCCGCGACGCCCCCCACCTGGTCGATGATATACTGGTCTTTAGGACAGTAGTAAAGGGCGTTGAGTGTAAAATCCCGGCGCTTGGCGTCTTCTTCGAGAGTTCCAAAAACGTTGTTATCGCCTTCGACATTGCTACGAAAGGTCGCTACCTCAATGATTTTATTGTCAGGAAAGTAAACGTGCACCAATCGGAACCGCTTGCCAATAATTCTTGAAAACGGAAGGACCTTTTTGATCGCACGGGGGTGAGCGTCTGTGACGACATCGAAATCTTTAGGCTTTCTACCTAAAAGAAGATCCCGAATAGCACCTCCCACGATATAGGCCTCGTATCCTGCCGAACGGAGTTTGCGCGTGATAAAAAGGGCGTCTGAATCCATCTGATTCAGAGTCAGACCATGCTCTTCTTGTGTATAAACTTCTGCTTGCTTGACGGCTTTGCCGTCTTTAGACTTGGTGTATCGAACTAGCACTGCCTTCCTGCTTTGTGTCGAGTTTAGACTCCCTTGCCGAAAAAATCAACTCAACGGGGAAAATTACATTTTTTCGCCGAAGTCCAATTCTGTTGATTATCGCATTACACCGTTGAGCAGCAAAATCGAAGCTAGAAAGCCTTGTCTGCGAGACGTGCGACGAGCTTGATTCACACCCTAAAACGAGCCTTGCCTCAAATTTTCCGTTGCATCCTTATACAGGCATGGCAGACAAAACTCGTTCAGCAAGTGCCAAGAAAATTCCCTTAACTGGACTCTCTGTTTCAACCAACGCCAGGCCTTTTTCTGAATCTGCCACGGCCGCGGGGTCAAGGGGGATTGCTTCAAGAAAAGGGATTTCTAGTTCTTCCGCTGCGGTCTTCCCCCCGCCTTGGCCAAAAAGAGGAAGAACGGAACCATCTTGCCTGTTGAGATAGCCCGACATATTTTCAACGAGTCCTAAAATGGGCATTTTTAACTGGCGAGAAAAATCAATGGTCCGTCGCGCGTCAAGAACTGAGACGGCCTGCGGTGTCGTCACAATGATGGACCCTCGGGAGGGGGAGTTGTTTAACAGCTGACACACGGTTAAGGGTTCGTCACCAGTCCCTGGAGGAGAGTCGATGATCAAAAAATCAAGTTCTGGCCAAAGTGTGTCGGCCATCAGCTGGTTGATCAACGCAATTTTAATGGGCCCCCGCCAGATGTAGGCTGTATCGACGGGACGTCCGGTGAGCGCGACGCTAACCAAAAATAGGTTCGGTCGTGCTTCCAGTGGTTCGAGCTGTGTTTCGTGAAATGACATCGTCGCATGATCGAGGCCCAAAAGATGGGCAACATTCGGCCCGTGAATATCTGTATCAAGAAGCCCAACGCGAAGCCCTTTCAAAGCTAAGGAAAGGGCCAGATTAACGCTGACCGTAGATTTTCCTACTCCGCCTTTTCCTGACAGAACGACAATCTTGTGCTTGATTTTTTTCATGACTCCACGAAGTCGCATCATCTGTGCGACGCGCTCGTCACCTTCAGGACCGTGGGACATATTAAACTCCTTGGTAAAACAACCTCAAAAGATTCAATCCCTTTCAAGCAAGCACAGGACAAAATCGGGCCGTCATTCGTTCGGCTACGTGTTCGAACAGAAATCTTGGTGAGTCAGGTATTAGAAGTTACGGGTTCAGTTTTAGTTTCGCTAGCAGAAGTTTTTTTAGAATCGTTGATATAAAATCCGCTCCCTTTAAAAATGATGCCAGCACCTCCACCGACCTTCCTTTTCACTTGTCCGTGACACTGGGGACACTCGTGCAAGGGTTCATCTTTCATCGACTGAAATGCTTCAAACTCATGGCCGCAAGACAAACACGCGTAATCGTAGGTTGGCATAATTTCCTCCGTTTCTCTTTTTAACAGTACCTAAAATAGTTACCCCTCGGCAAGGGGTTAGAGTATAGTAAAAGGCATGGGTTTTCTTTCAAATTTGCAAGAAGAATTCACTTCGGTGTGGACTCTTCTGAATGATACATCAACGGCCTTGGCACGTGCCAAATTGTTTCAGGAGTATGAAAACGACCTGAGAACCTGGAGATCTTTGCTGCAAAGGCGTGGTCAGGATCCGCAAGTTACTTCGGAGGTCCGCCAAAATCTGAAAGCCCTCCGGACCCAATTGCGATCCCAAGGATTGGAGCTCATTCTTGGACAAAAGGACATTGTAACAAAAGGATGGAGGCACGATGATGCTGTTTTGGACGGTTTTAGGCGTTGTGTCCTGCTTGTCCAGGCCCGTGACGTTTTTTGGATTACGGGCAGTGAGTCGCATGGGCAGCTGAAGTCAGCCTTGGGGGCCCGCTTAGGGATGAATGACATCGATTCGTGGCCAGGAGTTCACAGTCTTTGGTTTAGGTGGGTCAATAAAACCTTGGAGTTGTCGGGAGCTGATAGTGAACCGGCTCAAGAATGGGAAATCTTTCGACGGCTGGTAGATGAAAAGAAAAATTTTTTGATTAAGAGGTTGCAAAACCTTCGTTAACTGTGGCCTCGGGACCAAAGACTGATTTTGCCTACAAGATAAAAAGAACCCAGCACTAAAAGAGGGGCATTTTCTTTTTGAGCGTTGAGCCAGGCCACATCGGGGCTGGAATGAGTTGTGATTTGAGATGCCGAATAACCCGCAGAAAGAAAAGTTTGCCTCATGTGATCCGTGGAACTTGGGCGTTCATTTCCTGGAGGACACAGGATCACTCTGTCAAAAATCCCAGCCAAGGCGCTGGCCATGCCTTCAATATTTTTTCCTTCAAAGGCTCCAAAGAGCAATGTCCCGCCCCGGTGAAAGATTTCGACCCAGGTTGTGGCCGCAGCAAGAGCTGACTGGACCGTGTGAGCTCCATCGACGACAACGAGGGGGTTTGTCCTGATGACTTCCATCCGCCCCGAAAGCCTGACATTGGCCCAACCATGGGAAATGGCTTCGGCCCAGGTTTTGCCATTTTGGGGCAACATTTGATGCTGGGCTGCCCAAGTGTCCACAGCAAGGGCGGCAAGGACGGCATTTTCGCCCTGATGGCGCCCTAACAGGGGGAGGCGGCTTGCCCAGATGTTGCCGTTTGTTAATGTCACAGACAAATCGGTTCCTGCCGAGCTTAGCTTTGTTTCAAAATGTTGAAGGGCGTCTGACCAAAGAAGCAAGGGGACGGACTTTTCTTCGGAAGTTTTTTGAAAGACGTTCCACGCCTGAGGCGGTTGTGACGCGACGACAGCGGGTACGCCTTGTTTAAGGATACCCGCTTTTTCGGTTGCAATTTGCTCCAGTGTCGTGCCCAAGATTTCTGTGTGCTCATATTCGATTAAAGTCAGAAGGCAAACGTCGGGTTGGCAAACGTTGGTGGCGTCAAGCCTTCCTCCCAAGCCGGTTTCAAGCACCTGGGCTGAGCATTGCTCGGCTTGAAACACCAGAAAGGCTCCCAGGGTGAGCAGTTCAAAAGTTGTGGGAGTGCCGCCCCAGGTGCGGGCAAAACGGACAAGCTGATCTTGATCCAGCCACAGGTTCTTGAGCGAAGTAAAGGCTTCAAGGTAGGACTCTTGAGAGAAAAAAACTCCGTTCTTTGTGATCCTTTCACGCCAGTCAACGAGATGGGGCGAGATGTAAAGGCCAGGCTCAAAGCCCGCAGCGCTGAGAATCGAAGAAAGAAATCCTGCTGTTGAGCCTTTTCCCTTAGAACCTGCAATATGAAACGTCGGTCTTATTCGCTCAGGATGGCCGAAAATTTCAAGCAGAGCGTGCATTCTATCCAGGCGCCACACTCGTGGTGTTGCGTCTGGTGTTTTTTCGAGATTGGTCTGGGACTCAAGCCAGGGCCAAATTTCCTCGAATCGCATAAGATCAGTGTTCTCCACGTTTTCGGAAGGCATCGGCGTGAGTTTTAAATCCTTCGTAGTCTGATAACACTGTGACGGGAGATTTGAGTTCGTCGTACGCCGTACCTGTCGCGAAAATAACTGAGCTGAACTTGATAAAGTCGCGTACACTCAACGGTCCAAACGTTTTGGCGTTGCCGCCTGTCGGGAGAATAGCGTTGGGACCTGCTGCATAGTTGGCCCCTGAAAATGGGAGATTGTCTCCCAAAAGAATTTCAGAAGCATTTCGGATAAGGTGAAGGGTTGTAAAGGGCTCCCGCGTTTGAATAGAAAGGTGCTCGGGAGCAAAATCGTTGATAATTTGAGCTCCTTCTTCGATGTTGCTACAAACAAGAATGGCACCATAACCTGAAAAAACGTCTCGAACGAAGGTTTTTCGGGGTTCTTCAAGTCCTTCGGCCAAGGCGCCAACGTACTGGGCTGTCTGGCGGGCAAGCTCAGGAGAATCTGTGACGAGAAGGACTGAGGAGTCGCTGCCGTGTTCGGCCTCAACCATCAGATCGAGAGCCAGCTTCCAGGGAAAGGCCGAACTATCGGCAAGGATGGCGGCCTCGGAAGGACCTGCAGGAAGTCCCACGTCGATTCTGTGCGATACCTGTCTTTTCGCTGCAGCAACCCATCGGCTGCCCGGGCCTGTGACTTTGACTACGGGAGCTATGGACTCGGTTCCGAAGGTGAGCGCGCCGACGGCCTGGGCCCCGCCCACCTTGTAAAACTCGTGAACTCCGCATAGTTGTGCCGCATAGAGGCAGGCTGGATCGATGCTGCCGTCTGGCAAGGGAGGAGAAACCATCACGATTCTTTTTACTCCCGCCATGTTTGCAGGGATCGCCTGCATATAAACCATCGAAGGAAAACTGCCGCGCCCTCTTGGAACATAAAGACCAACTGAATCGATCGGCAACGGGCGCTCGCCTGCTAAAAGTCCGGGGCGGACCTCGACCCAGGCCATCGTCTGAGGAATCTGGCTTTGGTGAAATTTCTTGACGTTGGAAATGGCATAACGAAGGGCTTCTTTGACGTTTTCAGTCAAAAGATTCTCGGCAACCTTGTATTCTTCGGGCGAAACCAGGAGGCTTTTATCGTGTAAATCGGCTCCATCAAAACGCAGAGCGAAGTCCCTCAATGCTGCATCACCGCGGTTTTTAACTTCATTCAAAACCTGCGTCACCGCTGAAGCAACGTCAGCGATGTCCTGTTCGGAACGGGCAAAAATCCGTTCTCGATCACTGCTCGACAAGTCTCGCCAAAAGTGGACGGGTACTGTCATCCCAAACCTCCCCAAAATGTCATCTTATACCAACACAAACTCTCTTGTCTTATACATAAACTGGAAGAAAATCACAACTTTCGCGATTTAGTTTTGTTTAATCCCTCAGCTCGAAGGGTTTTCTAATTGAACTTCAGGCGGCGTGGGAGGTGTCGGTGAAAATGGACTTGAAACAGGGTGGGGAAAAGGGAGGTTTTTTAAAAATTTTTGCGGGGAACCGGAGGAAGATTGGGGCACTAAGGATGTCTTGCGGGGTGGGATTTCGTATAAAACCAGGGAAACTTGCCTCAGCCCCAAGGTGTCCAGTGTGCCCCAAAGACCTACGGGGGTTCCTCCCTGTTCTATCAAAAGCGTGACCACGCGTGTCTGATCTTTTTGCCCCGCGGGTTTGCCCCAGATCTGACTTGGAACGACCTGGCCGCTCCAGACGCCGTCTTTCCAGGCTCGCCAGAGAACTTGAATTTGGGCGATCGAGCTCCTTTCCGGGGAGAGAATGAGAAGAAGGCGCAAGCCTAAGGGGAGGTAACCCGGCTTTTCGACACGCACGATTTTTTTGGGAATTGTACCCAGCCAATCTCCCCCGTGCGCCGCCCCCAAGGTTCCATCGGCCTTCCATTCGGCTGTAAGCGGGGCCATTGAGGTGATGGGACCAGTTAACGGGAGAAATAATCCCGTCAGAACTTCTCGCTCAAGCTCGTGGCTTGTTGTATCAAAGGGTATACCCCCAGGTCTATCGGGCGCCGGCAAGGGAAGGGTAAGACGGTCAGAAAAAAGTAAATCCGCGAGGAAAATAAAAAGAATGGAAAATAAAATAGATCGCCGGATCATTCAGTTCCGGGACCAAGGTCGAGGATCATCGGGGAGATACGGCGAGGAGCAGTATTTTGGGGGCCTGGATTGATCCAATCGACGGGCAAATCGCTCCGGGCAACCAAAACTGCACCATAGGCTCCCCACGATTTGGGTTTGTTTTCGATCAAGCTCTGTGTGTCTGGGTACTCAACATAAGCTTTCAGATGGCCCTTGACAATTTCAACATGACTGATATTGGGAGGGAAAGCGAGGGTTTGCGAATCAAAGACCACGAGTAACATGAGACGTTTCCAATCAAACTGGGGTTTGAGGGCTAAAAGATCGTGCGTCGGGCCGTCAGGACCATTTTTTTCGATGTCTTGACTCGGGAGAAACTTAGCAAAGTTGTCAAAATCTTCTTGGGAACGAATAACCAGCGGATCAGGACTCTTTGACCCCAGATCCGGATAAGCGTCGATCGCATAGGGACCCGTAAATCGCTCAAGGACGAAAAGCCCCTGATTGGGAAAATGAATTTCGGGGTGGGAAGATTGAGCGAAAACGCCCCCTGCGACTAAACATAAAGTCCAGAAAAGCCAAATCACTTTACGCATAGCCTATGTCTAGGCCCTTCAGGTAGGGGGTGTCAAGACGGAAAGCGCTTCTTGCCAGTCAGCCCCACGTCTGACTATAATCGGGCAAACTTTTGTTGGGGTGGTCTTATGCCTTCGGCTTTGAACCTTTTGAAAGAACGCGGATTATTCGCCCAGTGTTCCGACGAAAAAGAACTTGATGAGTTGCTGCAACGCGAATCTGTTTCCTTGTACTGCGGATTTGATCCGACAGGACCGAGCTTGACTGTCGGTCATTTAGTTCCCGTCATGGCGATGGCCCACCTCCAAAAATTAGGGCACCGTCCCGTGGCCTTGATCGGCGGGGGAACCTGCCGGATAGGTGATCCAACAGGAAAGTCACAACTAAGGCAAATGCTTTCCCCCGAACAGATTGACGATCACTCGAAACGTTTCCGCAGGCAGTTGTCGCGATTTCTTGACTTTTCTGAGGGCAAGGCCAGGATGGTTGACAATGCCGACTGGTTACTGA
>JABEVL010000047.1 GCA_013043995.1 Spirochaetales bacterium
GCCTTGCTGGACTTGTTCAAGAACCCGGCCATAGTCGCCAGGATCACAAACAGCAGCCACCCTCAGAAAATTCTTGGCCGAGGCCCTCAACATGCAAGGCCCACCGATGTCAATATTGCTTCGGGCGTCCTCCAGGGTGGCACCGGGTTCAGCCACGGTGGCTTCAAAAGGGTAGAGGTTGACCACAACAAGATCAAGCGGAAAGGCGTGGTTGCGTTCTAAATCCTGACGGTGAGAGTCATTGTAGGTTTCGCTTAAAAGCCCTAAGTACAACTTGAAGTCCAGCGTTTTGACCAGCCCCCCCTGCATTTCAGGCTGCCCCGTGTATTCCGACACGGAAATAAGACGACCCGCCGGGGCTATTTTCTTGAGTTTATCGTAGGTTCCACCTGTCGAATAAATCACAAAGTCAGGAACCAACCTCCAGAGTTCCTGGACGAAGGCTTCAAGACCCGTCTTGTCCGAAACGCTGATCAAGCCTCTTTTGAGCTGAATCCAGTCGTCAATTTTATGAACTCTATTTAACATTGCCCTTCCTTTTTAGTTGATTTCGAGTTTTGAAAGGAGTTCCCGAACGTCCTTATAATCACCGTGAATATCAAGAACTTTTTTCCAGCAGTGGCCAGCCTGATCGAAGTTTTTCTGGTTGTGGTAGACGATGCCAAGGTAGTAATAACTCTTGTACGCCCGCGGATCGAGTTCGACAGAACGTTCCAGAAACTGGATGGCTTTTTTGTTCTCTTTCAGAAAACAGCAGGACTGACCAGCCAGATAATAAAGATCGCTTTCCTGAGATCCCTGAGAGATGACCTTCTCAAAGTCGCGGAGAGCAGCTCTAAAATCCTTGTCGAGAAAAGCCTTTTTTGCACGCCGGAAGGGATCTTTTTCTTGACCGCTTTTCTCGGACGAGAACACGTCAAAAACGACGAGCGTTCGGTCGTCGTTGGGGGCATTCGTGCCGTAGAAAGAGTCAACGAGCCTAACGAGCTCCTCTACAGTTTCCTGGGAAGACTTACCCGTCTGGGCTAGCATAAAACTCTGGAGGCGGTCCGTTCCAAAGAACTCCCCAGAATCCGAACGGGCTTCGGTGATTCCATCGGTATAAAGGATCACCTTGCTGTCGGGTTCCAGGTCATAGCTCAGGGAGCTGTACGTCGCATCAGGAAAAACTCCAAGGATTGTGCCGTCGCAGCCGTCGCCCATTCTGAGAGGCTGATCTTTTCCTTTGACGACACACATCGCGGAATCGTGGCCGGCGACAGCCACGGTAAATTTCCGGGCCGCCAGGTCAATGACCCCATAAAAAGCTGTCAGATAAAAACCAGTATCCGTGATGATGGCGGACATGTCGCGATTGACATTTTGCAGGACTTTCTCAGGCTCCCAGTAACGTTTGGTGTAGTACTCGAAGTAGGCCTTGACCATGGTCGTGATTAAGGAGGAGGGAACGCCATGGCCCGAGACGTCCGCGATGAGCACTCCGATCAGGTTATCGTCAAGGTGGAAGTAATCGAAGTAATCGCCTCCCAGCTCTTCAGACGGGATTGAAACACCCCATATATCCAGCCCCGGAAGTTTGGGAAAAACTCGGGGAATGATGGCCTTTTGCACGTTTTTGGCAATCCCAAGCTCCCTGGTCATTTTGGCCTTGTAGTCTTCCAGAATGACATTCTGCTCGTTGATCTTTTTCATTGCAGCATCCAGGGCATTTGTCACCTGGATAAAATTATCAAAACTTGATTCAATGACCTTTTCAAAGGCCTTTTTATTGGTAACGTCTTGAAAAATAAGGGCCAGGTACTCGACACCTTCGTCGGCTACCTTTTTGCCCGCAATGTGGACGGCAACCTTTTCCTCCCGAACGTTGGTAAGAACGACGTCCAGATCGTCGAAAGCTTCGGTGAGGGCTGAAAGACTTTTTTCACGCACACGGGCGTTCACCTCTTTAACAGGAAAAAGTCGGTCGTAAAAAGCGTCGCCGACAAGGTCGGTTTCGGCATACCCCGTGAGGTCAAGAAAGGTCTTGCTCAAAAAAACCGGAGACCCCTTGATGTCCAGCAGGATAAACCCAAAAGGCATCTGGTTGTAAAGATTAGCTAATCGAACGGATGAAATTTCCATCTACCAACTACCTCAAAGTGGAAAAGCGATACCATGCCGGCGGCAAGCTGATAGAACTGTGTTGTACATCAACATCGTGATCGTCATGGGGCCGACTCCTCCGGGTACGGGAGTGATGGCAGAGGCCAAGAGCGCGACCTCGTCATAATCAACGTCACCGATAAGTCGAAAGCCCTTCGGATTGGTGAGATCTTCGATACGGTTCACCCCGACGTCGATCACGCACGCTCCCGGCTTCACCATTTCTGCGGTGACCGTATGAGGTCGTCCAGCAGCTGCGATGATGATGTCTGCCCTGCGGAGATGAACCGCAAGGTCTTTTGTTTTTGTGTGGCAAACGGTCACCGTAGCGTTGTAGGGCTGTTGCATCAAAAGCAGGGCGAGGGGCTTGCCCACGATATTGCTACGGCCAACGATCACGACTTCAGCTCCCGAGAGGGTGACATGGGCCTTTTCAAGGAGTTTGAGGATGCCAAAAGGTGTGCAAGGCAAGAAAGTCTCTTCACCCAGCACCATCTTTCCAACTGAAACGGGATGAAATCCGTCAACATCTTTGTCAGGATTGATATTTTGAAGTATTTCCTGGGCGTTGATGTGCTGCGGCAAGGGAAGTTGCACCAGGATTCCGTGCACGTCGGGGTTGGCGTTCAGTTGAGAGATCAGGGACAAAAGCTCTGCCTGAGACGTGGCCGCACTTAAATGATGATCAAATGAACGCATACCCAATTCACGACAGGTGCGCTCTTTTCCCAGGACGTAGGAGGAACTCGCAGGGTCATCACCCAACAGAACAACCGCCAAACCTGGAACGACCCCGTTCTGAGCCAAAGAACTGACGGTTTCTTTAAGACTTTGCCGAAGTTCTTGAGCTAAGGTTTTTCCGCTTAAAACAGCTGCAGTCATGTAACATCACTCCGCTTATTGTATTTCTACTTATATCTTACTTTCAGCTGTCTGGAAAGCAATACTGCGGACTAAGCTTGATTTTTTCAAAAAAAAAGTCACAATGGTGCGCACACTGAAGAGGTTGACGTGAAAAAGTCCCTACTGACCTGTTTATTTTCTTTCTTAGTTCTGAGTATTTTACCGTCGTCGGCCTGGGCCGAGACTCAGGCCTACTTGTACGACCACAGACTCCCCGGCGACAGGTCTTTGACCCTGGAGATTGGGCCCACCTTCCCCCTGTTTTTTCAGCAATTTTCTGGCCCGACGGCGTCAACGAACCTCAGCGTCGGTGCCAATCTTGGCCTCGATATCGATATCTACATGACAGAAAACTTTCGCCTCGGGGGTGAGTTGCGCGGCATCGCCGCAGTCAGCCCCAACAACAACGTTCTTTTCATGGTTCCCCTGACCTTTAAAGCAACTTATGACTTCAATTTTTCACCTTTCACAGTTCCTGTGGGTTTGGGTGCCGGTGCTTGTTTTACCAACTATCTTTCGGCTACGAACATCGAACCCATCTTGACCCCGTCTGTGGGAGCTTACTGGAACGTGAACTCCAGCTGGAGTGTCGGTCTCAATCTTGATTACCTGCTTGATTTCCAGCTTTATTTCGGCAACCCCATTCCCTCCAGCGAAAGCCGCATCGGAAATTTCCTGGAAACCGACGCCAGTGCAATTTACCATTTCTAGGAGTACCCCCGAGTGAACAAGACTCTGCAAACACTTTTATGGATAGCGTTCGTTTTGCCCCTAATATTTTTATCTTCCTGCACTTACGGGTCGCAGGGCATTTTCTATGGGCTTGAGCACGAAACCAAAATTACAACCGGAAATGGTTTTGGCTCTAACAGTCAATACATTTCTATCAGTTCCATGGCCCAAGATACGGTCGGAGCGACAACCTACTACCTCGCCACAGGGGGTGCCGGTCTTTTCTATGAACCCGTAGGAGCCGATAGTTGGACCCAAGTCTCCTTGCCGGGACCCAGAGTCGGTTCGATTGGAGCCTTGACGAGCGGATCAACGACTCTTTTGTTTGCCGTCACCGGGGACGATAACGACAACAACGCTCTTTACGCCACCGTAGGAGACTTCCGTTCACCCTGGACCAAGGTTGCCATCACCAACGGCGAAAACCCCATCAGTCTCGTCCCCGTTCTGGCCAACGATGTCAAAACCGTTTTAGCGTACATTCTCGTGACCCAGCTGACAGGAGGAACCGACGCCGGTTCCTACGAAAACTTTTACCTTTTGACCCCAGCCGCCTCGGTTCCTGCAACGACAGGCACTTTCTATTCGCTTTTAAACACCTCGTCGAATTTTGTTGCGGGGAACGGTGTGGGTTATCCCATTCTGGCCGCGTCGTGTGACCAGGCCAGCTTCACGGGGAACGTTTACCTGATGAGCGGCACCAACGTCTGGACGGCCAGTGTCTCCGGTGGCGGACTTGGGACACCCTACATCTTGGCAGGGCTTCCCTCCCAGATCTGGGGGGCCATGGCCTACGTGGGTGCGGGCGGTCCGGGGGGCTTGCCGAGCGCGGGCCTCCTTTTAGGAGACGCTGAGCAAGGCAACCTTTATTTCGGGTCTGTGAGCAATCCTGGAACCTCGACAGATTCCTGGACCCAGATTTCTCAATTGGTCTCCTCGGCGCGTAACAGTTACAGCATGGTGTTCCACTTCAACTCCATCGGGGTTTCCAGACTGGGTTCGGCCCTCTTCTTAGGGTCCGTCAAATCGGGCATGGGACAGATTCAGGGGGGGGCGTTCACGGCCCCGCCCACCTCGACCACCGTGAGCACGAGCAGCTGGGGGTCGACCCTCCTTGAGTCCAATGGCATTCAAATGTTCTTTACCGGCACGAACGGCGATCTGTTTTTAGGAACCAACGGCTACGGTCTTTGGATCCAAGCCAGCGATGGCTCGTTCAGCCTCCAGTAAACCCGCTTTCGCGTCTAAACGTCACAACCCCTTCGTTTCCGCTCATCGCCATCGGTGAGCGGAATGCTCGTCAGGACTGTAATTGCACGAGATACGCCTTGAGGCGTTTCAGGGTTTTTTCAGCTTCTTCGCGTTTGGTCCTCTCCGCTTCGACAACCTCGGCAGGGGCTCCCGAGGTGAACGCCGGATTGGCGAGTTTATTGTCGACTGACTGAACGTACTTCATCGTTTTTTCGATCGTTTTGGAAAGTTTCTCGGATTCTTTGACTACATCGACAAGATCTTTCACAAAAACGTACGCTTCCCAACCTCGTCCCACCACCGTAACGGCACCCGGATGCACGCTTCCCGACGCACCCCAAGTCAGCTCCTGGGCGCCGATCAACATCAGAATCAGCTTTTCTTGAGCGCGAAAGAAATCATGCTCAGGATGATCCGAATCCAGACCAACGATGAGGCGGATGTTCTTTTCGGGTGGGAGGGTGAACTCGCTCCTCAGGGTACGAATTCCGCGAATAAGTTCCTGCAAGGCGGCAAAGTGGGCTTCGACCTCGGGGGCGTCCCGCTCAGGAAGAGCTTCAGGATAGGGTGCCTGAACCAGATTCGGGGCGTGAACTGGAAGTTTTTGCGAGATTTCTTCCGTGAGGAACGAAAGAAAAGGGTGCATCAAACGCAGAGACTCTTCAAGAACGTAAAGCAATTTACTGGCGGCTTGACGTTTTATTGAAGGCTCCGTGGAGGCGAGATCAAGTTTTGATGCCTCAATGTACCAGTCGCAAAAATCGTACCAAAAGAAATCGTAAATTGTGTGGCCGACATCGTTGAATTTATAGGCTTGCATGGCCGTGTCGATGGAACGGATGGCCCCGTTCAGACGGCTGAGAATCCACCTGTCGGCAGGACCGTACTCGAGCTGGCTTCGTTCAAGGATGCCTTCCTCGGGAAGATTCATCATCAGGTAACGGCTGGCGTTCCATACCTTGTTGGCAAACTTTGAGCCGAACTTGAAGCCGTCCTTGTCCAAAAGTATGTCCTGGCCCTGAGCTGACAAGTATACGAGGGTAAATTTCAGGGCGTCCGCTCCAAATTCATTCACAATCTCAAGGGGATCGATCCCGTTTCCCAAGGACTTGGACATCTTGCGACCTTGCTTGTCCCGAACGAGCTGGTGGATGTAGATGTCGCGGAACGGGGCTTGACCGAGGAATTCTGTCCCCGCCATGACCATCCTGGCTACCCAAAAAAAGATGATGTCGTAAGCTGTGACCAGAGCACTCGTCGGGTAAAAGCGAGCCAGATCGGGAGTTTGTTCGGGCCAACCCAAAGTGGAAAACGGCCAAAGCCAACTTGAAAACCACGTATCCAGGACGTCTTCATCCTGGATCAGGCGATCCGAAGAGCATTTTTCACAGTTTCGGGGAGCCTCGGTCTTCACGTGGAGATGACCGCAGGACTCACAGGTCCAGACAGGTATTTGATGTCCCCACCAAAGCTGACGGGAGATACACCAGTCCCTGATGTTCTCCATCCAGTTCACGTAGGTGTGCTCCCAGCGTTTGGGGTAAAAACGGATCTGATCCTCTCGGAGCGCTGCGAGAGCTTTTTCAGCTAAGGGTTTCATACGGACAAACCACTGTTCTGAAAGGTAGGGTTCGACAACGGCTCCCGAACGGTAGCAATGCCCCACCTGATGCTTGTGCGGCTCCTGAGCCACAAAAAATCCCTGCTCTGTCAGCTCCTGGACGATGAGTTCGCGGGCTTTGACCGTTGTGAGCCCCTTGTAGCGTTCGGGGACGTTGGGGCCCAGGGTTCCGTCGGGGTTCAGAATATTGATTTGGGGAAGGTTGTGACGCAAACCCGCCTCAAAGTCGTTGGGATCGTGGGCAGGAGTCACCTTGACGACCCCTGTGCCGAACTCACGATCGACAAAAGAGTCGGCGATGACAGGAATTTCACGGCCGACAACCGGGAGGCGTACCGTTTTTCCGCCAAAAGAAGCGTAGCGCTCGTCGTCGGGGTGAACGGCGACCGCGGAATCACCCAACAGGGTTTCAGGCCGCGTGGTCGCAATTTCCAGCCAAGCTGATCCATCGCTGAGCGGATAACGAAGATGATAAAGGAAGCCTTGCACTTCTTTGTATTCGACCTCGTCGTCAGCGATGGCGGTTTGAGCCGAAGGGTCCCAGTTGACCAGATAATACCCCTTGTAGACCAGCCCTCGTTCGTAAAGGCGAACAAAAACCTCACGGACGGCTTTTGACAAGCCTTCGTCGAGGGTAAAACGCTCCCGGGACCAGTCCACACTGGCACCGATTTTTTTCAGCTGTTGCGAAATGATCGCATGGTGTTCCTCTTTGACCTGCCAGGTCAGTTTGACAAAATTCTCGCGCCCCAAATCGTGCCGGGTTTTACCTTCTTTGGCCAGCCGGCGCTCCACGACCTGCTGGGTGGCTATCCCTGCGTGGTCGGTGCCGGGGACCCAAAGCGTCGGGTGCCCTTTCATGCGCCAATAACGTACGAGGGCGTCCTGAAGGCTGTTATTCAAGCCGTGCCCCATGTGGAGCACCCCTGTAACGTTCGGAGGTGGGATGACGACCGCAAAAGGAGATTTTCCATTTTCAGGTAGGGGCTCAAAAAGATGGTTGTCCATCCAGAATTGATAGATGCGGTCTTCAAATTCCTTGGGCTCTAAAACCTTAGGCAGCTCATTTGTGTTCATGATTTCCTCGTCGTTACAGGCTCGAAGGCGGATTTTAGCAAAATTATCAAAATACGACAACAAGAGGCTTTCCACAGGTAAGGGAAGAATTACTCTATCAAGGTGAAAACAGCTCGGGGATTTTCTCGGGGATTTCTGGACAAATTTTCATTCTGGAAGGAGAATAAATTCATGAAAAACCGCCCAGAGATTCCAGACGACGAAGATCCTGTGGTTCTCCCTATCAAACCAGAAATCGATCTTCATTTCTTTCGTCCCCAAGACGTCGGTCCTGTCGTGAAAGAATACCTGGCCGAAGCCTTTCAAAAGGGCTACAGGGACGTTGTCCTCATCCACGGCAAGGGGCTGGGAATTCAAAGAGATAATGTTCGCCGAATTCTTTCAAGAACAGACTTTGTAGAAAATTTTCAGGATGCCCCCTGGGGTAAGGGAGGACTCGGCGCCACGATGGTTCACCTCAAAAGGCGTGACGAAAATCCCTAACGCAGGGACTTCGAGTCAGCGCGGGACTTGGTGAGTCTGTCCATTTTTCTAAAATACTTGGCTTGTTTTTCGATTTCTGAAACATCGGCGACCGTGAGTTTTTCTTCCACAAGTTTTAAGCCCGGTGTCTTTAAAAGCTCGCGGATGAAGGTCGTCCCCTCTGTGCTCGAAAAACCCACCATATTGAGCAGGTCCTTCGTCCCGAAAGGAAAACTGTAACTCAGCCCGGGCCTGATCCCTACCCTGTTTTTTTCCAGCTGGATCAGAAGAGCGTCGTAGAGTCTGCCAATGGGATTTTCGAGAGAAGCGTTAGCTAATTGTTTGTAGATAAACCAGATACGCTCTGCTAAAAGCGTCGTCAACCGTGTAATAATTTGCGGTTGGGAAACGACCATCCTCTGAAAATTGGCCCGATTGACCGCCAAAAGAACAGCGTCTTCGTAGGCATCCGCGGAGGCCGACCTGGGCTTGCTGTCGATCAACGCCATCTCTCCAAAGATATCACCAGGTTTCAGAATTGCCAGAAGGACCTCTTTGTCACCGACAATTTTGGAAATTTTGACCTGGCCCTTCTGAAGGATGTAGAGTTCGTCACCCGTTTGTCCTTCAGCAAAGATCATCGTGTCCTTCGGGTAGGTGCGTGTAAACTCGTCCTTAGGCGGTTCAAGGTAAGCAGTTTTCGAATACGGCTTGATTTTTGCCAGGCGATCCCGAGCTTCGGCAGAGTGCCGACCTTGAGGATTGGAGCGCAGGTACTGATAATAGGAAAAAAAAGCTTGGTTATACTTGCTTTGGCGTACGTAATATTCGGCGACTTTGAACAGAATGTCGGGATCACCTTCGGCGGTATTCTTAAAAGTAAGCTTTGTGAGGGCTTCATCAAGGTAACGCACCCTCTTGGAAAAACCCTGGATGATTTTCAAAGCCACAGGGGCGTTGCGTTCGATGAGGATGCCATACTGGTCGCGGTGTACCTGAATCAGAGAAACGTCTGTAAGCGCTTGTGCAGTTTCGATATGGGAGTGGGAACTCATCGTTGAAACGACCCCGAAGAAATCTCCAGGCTCAAGGAGGTTGGACTCACCCTCTTCAACAAGGTCTACTTCTTTGCTGAGGCGAACTTTTCCGGAGCGGATAATAAAAAAATGTTCAGCGTTAGCCTTGCCTTCAACGATGATGTAGGCATCTTTCTTGAAGTTGACCAACGATAGTTGAAGTGAATTTTCCATGCGTTCGTCCGTCAGCCCGCCTTCTTGGTTTTAGTATAGAAGTCCACGCCTCCCCCTGTCAATCAAACCAGAAAAGTCCAAGTCACGATGAATGACGGTCAGTTCGAAACAACCGAGACACTTTGCCAAACGGGACCGTCGATTTTAAGCGAGCCTGTCGTTTCTGCGAGGTGATTTTGGAACGAAAAAGGGATGATTCCGTTGACCCAATGGGAACGTGGTTCTAATTTTTCCTGACCGGGGTCGCCCAGAGACCAAATGATATGGTCGTTACCCTGGTTGCCGAAATCCTCCATCGGGTCAGACGCAAGCTTACCCAGCTGGGGATCGACGGGAATCCAGCCCACAGCAGGGATCCAGACCTCGTCCCAAACGTGCGGAAGGGCCGTTTTGTGCTTTGCTAGGAAACCAGCGACCAGCCGTGCATTCAACCCCAAAGAACGAACTAGGCTTGCGTACATCAGAGCGAATTCCAAGTCGCTGGCCTTTGCCGAATTCCAGACCACAGAAGGAGTACGGGGTTTTTCTTCAAGCCCTTTGCTCGTTGAACTGGCGGAAAGGTGCTTGAGCACGGCCAGGTAGGCGGCCTTGGCCAAAACAACGGGATCCCGGCTGGTACTCAACGAAGAAGCTGCCTTACGCACAGCATCCCAATCTGAACCAAAACCCAAAGATTGGACGGCCGGAGTGAAATTGGCATTCCCCGCAGGGACGACACCGTCCCAGTGCAGGTGGTAGGCCGTCACGCGAACTGAAAAACTCAGTGTTTGACTCCCGCCGACAAGATTTTCCCACAAAAAAGGGCGAAGCTCGCCCTGAGATCCCGGCAAGGCCTCTTGATTCGAGTCCAACCACTTCAGAGGTTGCCCTGTAAGGTCGGATTCGGGTAAGGCGACCCATAGTAAAAGGTTTCCCATTCCCGACGAAACCGAAGCATCAACCTGAAAATGAAGATCGCGGGTTCGTGGATCGTTCAGTTCCAAAGCCGGCAAATTTCCCAAAACAAAGGGCTCTGAATTTCCAAAAGCGGTGTGAACGACCAGAGTTGTCCCCGATCCGTAGCCGACGGGAAGCCTGAAAACGACGTCCCTCCGATCCCATCGGAGAAAATGCGTCACGCGCAACGCCACACCCGAGTCGGGTGTCAGGTCCAGGTAAGAGCCGCTGGAATGTTCTGGAAGACCATCGACCCTCAAACCCAAAAGATCGGGTGCCGGCTGCGGAAAACTGGCTTCCAGGATCGGAGAGCGGCCAGGAAGGGGTTTGGAAATTAAAGGAATCAGTTTCTTGTTGGTAAAAAGAATGCCCTTGCTGACGCCTTGACTGTTGGACATCGTCAAAAGACCCGAAACAGCATCGGGAGGAACCGTAAACTCGATGCGTTTATCCGACCAGCTGACGATCGAAGAGGGCAGGATTTCGCCCCCGGCCAGCGTGAGAGTCCCGTCCTGAGGCGTTCTGCCAAAGTATTCTCCCGTCAACACGATCGTTTGGCCTGGCGAAGCCATGGAGGGACTCAATGAAGTGATGACGGGAGACTTTCTGGAAAAGAAAAGGATGACGATGAAAAGGATAGCCAGAAAGGCAAGAACTAAAAAAGGCCAAACTGTACCAAGACGAAGCGCCCCGATTTTAGTGCGATTTGTCATGAGGTTGGACCATAATTTCCAGGAGAAGCTCCTGGTTGTTTTTGAGATCATCCCGACCAAAGGGGTAAAAAACGAGACGGTCACCAGGGGTGCAGAGCAACGATTGTACCGAGGTTTTCATGTGCCCATGGCCGTCTTTCTTGCCAACAACCTCCTGCTGAACCACGAGAAGATACCTGGAATCCTGGGGAAAAACCGTTACACTGACACGCAAGAAAAAATTCTCCCCGTCTAAACTCATGGTCAGGGGCCTTCCATAGGGGGAACTGAAAAACTGGGGGTCTTCCCACAGTATTTTGGAACCCGAGTTTGAAACAACGCGAGGAACCAACGATATATCCACAGCCGGAGGGTCGGGTTTGTCCACCGAGCTTTGGGCGACGGCAGAGACAGGAGAAAAAATAGCGACAAGAAAAAAGGCGAGGCTCCAAACCCGTAGCGGCATTTAGCGGGTACTCCCCTCAAAGGACGTCATCTTGATGAGCTCGCTGTCACCGTTTAACGGCGGAGTGTAATTTGCTGGAAGTTTAACGTGCACCTCGGCCACCGTCGACGCCGAGGCAGACGCAGCATGGCTTCCCATCCAGTACCCGAACCCACCCACAATCAAGCCAAAAACGGCGGCAGTCGTCAAAAGTCGCACAAAATTCAGGCGAGTGTTTTCATGACGGATGGGATTTTGTTTGATTTCTATAAAGGCCTCAAGGCGATCGCGCACCTGTTTTTGAGAGGCTTCAAGCTCTGCGGGGTCTTTCAGACCTGCCAGGGCAGCTTTGACCTTCTGGTGGGTCTGCCATTCGCGGGCCCACACAGGATCCGTTTCGATGCGGCGTTGAATTTCCTGATCCCAAGGGGGGCCCACCTCACGATCGGCGTGAGCAGACAAAAGATAAAGTTCAGTTTTCATGTCCCCTCCTTGCCCAAAAGCTGGGCCAGCTGATTTCTTGCACGAAAAACACGCACTTTCACGTTCCCTTCGGTAATTCCCAACATTTTTCCAATTTCCGCGTAGGCAAATCCGCCGTACTCTTTCAGGATCAGCACAATCCTGAGGTTGTAGGGAAGCTTCAATAAAGCGGCCTGCACCTCTTGAATTGTTTCTTCACGCACCAACGCCCGCTCGCCCTCATGGCCGGTCTCATGCGTCGGTTCATGGAAATGACGTTCTACAGCCCGCCTTTCCCTCCCCTTACGTTTCTCGTAGTTCAGAGCCAGGTTGCGTACCACGCGGATCAGCCAGTACTTGAGCCCTTCGTCTTTTGGAAGAATGTCACGACGCTCGTAGTATTTGATGAACGCTTCTTGTGCAACCTCCTCGGAAATATCCCGCCGCCCCGTCATTCGGTAAACAATCCGGAACAACAAAGGAAACCAAGCATCGTAGACCTTTGAAAAGTCATTGTAATCGCCGGGTTCCCCCGTTATTGAAACCAAGATGATCGACTTCACGTTACACAATCCGTTTCGGGAGGGGACCCGCCGGGGAATCTTCCACGGTCCAGCCCAGCTGCTTCAGCTTTTCGCGAACAGCGTCGGATCGTGCCCAGTCTTTGATTTGCCGTGCGGCTTGGCGTTCTTCGACCAGGGTCAAAATTTCAGCCGGTACGCTTTCAGATTTGTCCCCGGTTAAAGCTTGCCATCCCATGCCCAAAACCTTGTCCATTTCGTAAAGGAGGGTCAATTTTTCACCCGTGCCCAGGCTGGCATCTTTGACGACAGCCCAGACCACCGAAAGGGCCTGAGGCAGGGCCAGGTCATTTTCAAGGGCCGCAACCCATCGGGCACGGTATTCCAGCCCTCCTTGGCCGAGCTTTTGGGGTTCAGCGATCTTTTTCCACCCCAGAACTTTCTCGTTCAGGTTGTTTCGGGCATTCCGAGCCCCATCCAGTCCTTCTGCCGAAAAGGTCAGCGGGCTTCTGTAATGCGCCCCCAGGCAGAACCAACGGTAATCCAGAGGGTCGTAGCCCTGGTCAACGAGGCTTTGGAGAGTCAAGAAATCCCCCGTCGATTTTGACATTTTTTCTTTGGACAAGAGCAAAAACTCGCCATGCAGCCAGTAATGCACCCAAGGATGGCCGATGGCTCCTTCACTTTGGGCGATTTCATTGGTTTGATGAACGGAAATATGGTCTATTCCCCCGCAGTGAATATCAAACTTTTCCCCCAGGTACTGCATGCTCATGGCCGAACATTCGATGTGCCAGCCAGGATAGCCCCTCCCCCAGGGCGAATCCCAAAGCATGGCCTGGGATTCAAACTTGGACTTGGTAAACCACAGAACAAAGTCTCTGGAATTTTTTTTGTTTCGATCGTGAGAGACGCGGGATACTGCGGAGACTTCCTGGCGGTCCAACAAGGCCATTTTACCGTACTCGGGAAACTTTGACGTGTCAAAATACACGTTTCCCCCTGCCAGGTAAGTCAATCCCTTTTCTTCAAGACGATGAATCAGGGCAATCATGGAGTCGATATGCTGCGTGGCGGGGCAAACCACTTTCGGACGAAGAATGGCCAGTCTTTCCGAGTCTTTGAAAAAGGCGTCCGAAAAAAATTGCGCAATTTCCCAAACAGACATTCCGCGTTCACGGGCCCCCTTCAGCATCTTGTCTTCGCCTTCGTCCCCATCGTCAGAAAGATGGCCGACGTCGGTCACATTCATAACATGGAGAACCTGAAATCCCAGGTACTCAAGAGCACGACGCAAAAAATCTTCAAACAGGTAGGTTCTAAGATTTCCAATGTGGGCGTAGTTGTAAACAGTAGGACCACAGCAGTACATCGAAACCTGGCCATCCACCAAGGGTACAAAGTCCTCGACCCGACGCTGGGCTGTGTTGAAAAACTTGAGCGGCAAGAACAACTCCTGCGTTCATCGGCTTTTCCTTCGTTCAAGGATCGCCTAAAATGAATGCATGAACAATCTAGGGGAATCTCTTGCAAAAATCAACCTCGAAGGTCGGGTTCTTCCCGGCGAACCCCTGGGCCCTCTGACGACCTTTGGCGTTGGAGGCCCCGCCGATGCCCTAGTCTACCCTGCGAGTTTTGAGGACATCCGGCGGGTAAGAATTTTCTGTCAAAAAGAAGGGGTACCCCTCTTTGTCATGGGCCGGGGGGCGAATTTATTGATCGCCGACAACGGTATCCGAGGGGTAACGCTCAATCTCACCTCGCTCAACAAGCTCAGGATCGACGGGGAACTTTTAGTCGCCCAGGCCGGACTGGAGGTGAGTCAAGCCATCGATTTCTGCTCGAAAAAGAGTCTTTCGTCCCTTGAATTCTTGTACGGCATGCCCAGTTCTATCGGTGGCGCTGTCTGGATGAACGCCCGTTGTTACGGTCATGAAATCTCCGATGTTTTTGCGCATGCCCGAGTCTTGAACGAACATCAAGAATTTGCCGAAATCCCCTTCCGGGACGGAGAATGGGATTACAAAGTTTCCCCGTTTCAGAAACACGACTGGATCATTCTCGAAGCGGGTTTTCGCACCGAGACAAAAGTGGCAAAAGAAATCTTGGACGTCATGAGCAAGAACCTGGAAGACAGGACTCAGAAGGGGCATTTTCGGCTCCCCTGCGCCGGCAGTATTTTTAAGAACGACCGCCGCTGGGGAGAGCCTTCGGGGGTTTTGATCGAGCGTTGCGGGCTGAAGGGTTTGAGAAAAGGCCGTGCCGTTGTTTCAAACTGGCACGCCAACATCATCGTCAACGAAGGAGGGGCTCTTGCTTCA
>JABEVL010000048.1 GCA_013043995.1 Spirochaetales bacterium
CCCTCAGCTGTTTCGTCGCAGGCCTGGGCTTTGGTCTCGTCGGCACCCCCATCATCATCGCGGCCCAAGCCAGTGTGCCCTGGAACGAGAGGGGGGTCGTCACCGGCGGCAATCAGTTCTTTAGAGCCGTCGGCAGTTCTGTAGGCGTGGCGGTCTTCGGCGCCTTGGCCAACGCTGTTTTTTCGGTTTCTCAAACTGCGCTGCCCAACGTTCAATCCATCAAGACCGCTTCGGGTGTCGTTTTCTGGGCGACGGTCCTGACCACGCTTTTCACGGCGGGGGCGGCCTGGGCGATGCCCCGTCATTCCACCCCGAAAAATCAGGGTTGATCTTCCCGGATCTCTTAGGCCTACTTCAGCTTGCTATCTCTGACCAAAGCTTGCTATCTCTGACCAAAAGACTAAACTTTAATCAGAGAGAACGAGGAGGTGCGTCATGAACGTCCCAAGGAGCGCTTTCGTCGCCGGGGGAACCGGAAGTATCGGCGAAGGCATCGTCAAGTTTCTTTTGCAAGCTGGCTACCAGGTGTTCGTCCCGGTCAGGGCCACCGATAAATCCAGCCGCCTTCAAGAGTTTGTGCGGGGAGTCGGTCCAGGGGTGCTTGAACTTGTTTCAGGAGACTTGGCTGACCCCGCTTCGGTTTCGGCCTGCCGTTCCGAGGTTCAGAAAAAGGCGCCGAAGCTGGACCTGGTGGTCGTTTCGGTCGGCAGCTCCCTGTACGGCCACAGTTTACACCAAACGGCCATGGCCGACTGGAACCGCCTCATCGTCGAAAACCTCGCCACCCACTTTTTGATGATCCGGGAGTTTTTGAACGTTTTGTACGAGCAGAATCACGGGACCTTTGTGACCCTAACCGGCCCCGAAGCCGATTTTGTTCAAGCTGAAACAGGTCTCGTCTCGGTCGTTGCGGCAGCTCAAAAGATGATGGCGCGGGTGGCAGCCCAAGAGGCTTCAGGAAGCGGCGTGCGCGTCTACTCCGTCACCTCAAAAAATCCTGTGGCCACCCGTCAGCGGGGGGAACAGAATGAACCCGACTGGCTCAGTGCCTCTGACCTGGGCCGCTACGTTTGGGCCCTGGCCGAAAACAGGGTCAAGCACCCCGAAAGGGCGCTGCACGAACTTCACACCCTGAAAGACCTGGAAAAAGAGCTCGTTTAGATCTTTTTCTACGGGAGGGCGGGCGCAAAAAGCTCATAGAACCTCAACCCCGTTGTAACACTTGGGCGCTTCGATTGTGTCGAATTCAGCGCGCTCAAGGAGAAAAAACGATGCGTACAACATTCAGGGGCCTCAAAAAGGCTCTTTCTGCTTTGATGCTACTTTCGGCATCCCTGGTTCTTGCCGCTCCCGTTGCGGCACAGTCCAGTATTCCCCAAAGTCTCATTGACCTTCAGGACGCCTTCCGCAACGTTGCCAAAAGGGTTCTGCCCAGCGTTGTCGAAGTGCTCAGCACGTCCGTGATTCATCAGACGGCCCCTCAGTTTCCCAACTTTCCCGGGTTTCCCAACTTCCCCAATACCCCGGAATTCCGCTATTTCTTTGGACCCAACTTCCAGCAGCAAGGCCCCCAGCCCAAAACAACCGAAAAAGTTGAAGGCCTGGGCAGTGGTATCATGATCCGGGAAAACGGCTCGACGGTGTACGTGCTGACCAACAACCACGTCGTCCACGGGGCCCAGACGATCCAGATCACCCTGAACAACGGCCGCAAGTTTGAGGGCAAGATCGTGGGAACGGATCCCCGGCGCGACCTGGCGCTGGTTTCCTTTGACGCCAAGTCCGAAGCCTCGAAAATCGTCCTAGCCCAACTGGGGAATTCCAACGACGTCCAGGTGGGTGACTGGGTGCTCGCGATCGGCAACCCGCTCGGCTTGGACTTCACGGTGACCCACGGCATCGTGAGTGCCCTGGGACGGCACGGCGGACCCAACAAAGACAGCATGGATACCTACATCCAGACCGACGCCCCCATCAACCGCGGCAATTCGGGCGGGGCCCTGGTCAACCTTGAAGGGCAAGTCATCGGCATCAACACCTGGATCGCCACCCCCAACGGCGCCAGCGTCGGCCTGGGCTTTGCCATCCCCATCAACGAAGCCAAGGTACCCATCGACGAGTTCATCGCCCACGGCAAGGTGACCTATGGCTGGCTCGGTGCCCTGGTCAGCAACCTGGGTGAAACAGCGGCTCGCGAGCTGGGTCTGGCCAACAACAAAGGTTCGTTCATCCCCAGCATCTTTGAAGGATCGCCGGCGCAAAAAGCAGGGATCCTGCCGGGCGACTTTGTCACAAGCATCAACGGCGCTGCCATTAAGAACACCGACGATCTGGTCCAAACCATCGGAGACCTTCCCGTCGGCCAGCAAGCGACCTTTAAACTTTGGCGCGACGGGAAAGAGCTCACCAAGACTGTCACCATCGAGGCCCGTGCCAAAGAAAGCCTGGTGGATAAAATGCGCCTGTGGCCGGGACTCGACGTGGTCAACATCGACGACACGGTTCGTTCCCAGCTCGACTTAAAGAAATCCGTGCAAGGGGTGGTCGTGGCCCAGGTGGAACCAAACTCGACCGCCGACGTTGCGGGCCTCAAGGCGGACGACGTCATCGACAAGGTCAACGGTCACCTTGTGCACAACCTGGGCGAGTTCTACAGATGGTTCAACTCCAACCCCAACGAGGTGAACTTGAGTTTTGTCAGGCAGGGAGTCCACTTAAGCATCGGGATGTCACCCTAGTTGAAGGACCACGGGAGCTCCAGGCAAGGGCCGAAGCTCCCGTCCGCCGGACTTGCAGTTCCTCCGGCGCCCCGAGGAGGGTTCCTTCGAACCGCCCTGCCCGTTCATTTTTGATTGCCTTGATGGGAGCTGAGCTTTGTTTTTCGAAAGAGCGGTTACCCTGGTACCGTCTTGCGGTTCCAGGGTAAGCCGCACCCTCCCCGCAGGCCCGCCGAGCCCGCCCTATCCTTTATTCCAAACGATTTGAACCTTTTTGATTTTGCCGTCTTCCAGCATCGCCGCTTCGTCCGAAGTCAATTTCAAGGATTCATCGCGTCGTACACCCTGGAGGGTTTCGACCTCGATCGAGTTTTTTGTTCCCGTCGCAAGAACAAAGGGAACCCGGCGGTAGAAAAAGGACAGCGGCTCACCCGTTTCATTTTGATCGAGCAAGATCGGGTGAACAAAAAGTTCTCCGTTTTTCCACCTTAAACCGAGCTCACCCCAGCGTGTCAGGATTTCTTCTTTGACCTGCCCCGTCATGCCGGGTTGCTGGGCGCCTCTCCCCGACGGGGTATGCGAATAGGGGTCAAACGGAAAAGCTCCATAACCTTGGGGAGTTTTATGATAACCAAGACCTTGGCGTATTTCTTCATAAGCTTTGATCCAGGGTTTGACCTCCAGCGATTTGTCGAGGGCATTCCACAGGTTCTCCTGAACCGCCAGAAGCAGCTTAGAAACCATGTGCCAGTAGACACATCCCAGACCTTCGTAAGCGAACATCGTGGCAGAACGGCCCGTAAACTCTCTGTGATGAAATACAATTTCATAACGTTCCGCGAGCTTTTGCCCCTCAGAGCTCACCAAAGCCTTCCATTCAGGATCCGCAGAAAGACGTTTGAGAAGGACTTCGAGGTCGCTTCGATTCGAAAGATTGGCCCCGAACCTCAGCGTCCCGTCAGGATCGGCCTGAACCAACTCGGTCAAATTTTCCTTTTGGGCTTTCTGGATGATTTTCAGTTGTGAAGTCGTTTCATCAATGATATTTTTTTCAAGGAAACCTGGTAAGTGACGATCCGGGTACAAGAGATAAGTGTTTCTTTGGGGATCATACAGGTCACTGGATTTCAACGCTTTCAGCAGATCGAGGCCCGTGCTGGAATCCAGATATCCGCTCGACAAAATTGCGACCTGGCCTTCCAACATCGGATACAAATAGGAAACGTCGATGGATTGTTTCCCCAACACGACCAGGTTGTACGAGTTCCATAAGCCATCTTTTCGGCGCTGATTTTTAAGGGTATCAGCCGCTACCTCCAGAACTTTTGAGAGGTAGGTTTTCAGGGTGTCTTTTGAACAAGACTGGCGTTCCCCGACACCATCCGAATACAAGGCCTGGCGCCAGCTTTCCGCCAGCAATCCCATGCGTTGAACAAAAGCGTACCTTTTTTGAGCATCCAAAGAGACTTCAGGTTGCCAATCCAGCAGCAGCTGGATTTGTTTTTCCATATACTGACGAGTTTCAACCCGCAGGCTGAAATCCGACAGGGAGTCGACAAAAGACAAGATGAATTTTACAAACCTGTGCAAGTACGACAAACTTACGACCGAGGTTCCAAAACCCACCAAAGCGTTATTGGCATCATTCCATTCAGGACGCTGGGTGTTGAGCCAGATTCCCACACCCGGAATCAAATTTCCAACCTTAACCAGGAGGAGGGTTAAGATCTTTTCGGCAAAGGACTGCAAAGCGGGGTTCCCGTCACGGCCCGGAACAAGACGGCCATCGGATCCAATCTGGGCGACCCTGTGCTCAATTTTGGAATTTAATTCGGCATCAAAACTGACCGTGTCGCGAGGATTGCCATAAGTTGTCTCAAAGTTCGCTAAGCGGTAGGGAACATTTGCCGTTGCGAAAATGGGTTTGTCCCAAAAGCTTTCCAGCAAGCCCGGCCTTATTGACTTCGACATCTCCAGGAATTTGAGCAGGTAGATGAGCTGGTGGTCGCCCCAGTAACCGATATTGCTCCAGGGATTTTCGGGTTCAGGAACTTCCCAGTCCAAACCATTTCTACCTATCCGGTAGGGGTTGTAACCGTCCACCGTAATTGCCGAAAGAAATTTCGTAATAAAACTATCCAAATACTCGGGCCAGCTCCACGCCAAGGCTTCCCAGTTTTGAAAAATATCCCGCCAATTCCCCTGGTAGTTCAGGACCCGCTTTCCATTCTCGTCGACAACCTTGATCGAAAATTTGTTCCAAGGCCTGCTGGGATCCCCGTGCCGGCGGCTAAAGCTCAGGGGCAAGTACTCCCGGAACAAACGCTCAAGCTGAGGATCCTGGGCCGACAGAACAAAACTTTCAACCTGCTTGCGCGGCAGTTCGGTCCCAAGCTTTTTCAAACTCCCTTCATGGGCATGAAAAATTTGCTTGTTCCAGGTTTTGATAAAATCAAGAAAATCAGCAACATCGATCAAAGTACCCGAGGAAAAAACACCGCCCCGTTGAATATTGAATAAAACATTGGCCTGGTGGTGGGCAACGGCCATCAGGTCTTTCCCCTTCTGCAGATAGTCAGCATTGGACAACAAATTCATCAGACCAAGACGATTTTCTTTCACCGACTGTTGAACTTGCTTGGAATTGTATTCGCCCGATAAGATTTTGGCTTTGAGCTTGGCAACCTGTGATTGAGAATGTGGGCCGTCAACAACCTGAATCCATTCAGAATCTTTTTTCTTGTTCAAGTTTCGGTATTCCAGGAAACACCCGACCTTACCCCGGGACAGCAAGTCTCCCTGAAAACCCTGGCCTTCCACAAATTTTCTCAGGACATCGCTCGAGAGCGACACGTGTTCGGCAGGATCACCGGCACTCCAAACCGTGAGCGCTTGCAAGGATTCTTTGGGTTCGGCCCGATCCCAAATCTGCGCATATAGGGTGTAAACCCCCAAACGGCCGCCGGCGTGGATCTCGTTCCATTTGTAGGCATCCGCTAATACAGAAAACTGATTCTGCAGCTGGTTCGTCACGCCCGGCGGCAACAGGCCCAACAACCCATCGACAATTTCAACCTCAACGCAATTTTCGCCTTGATGAAAGTGAACATCCCGAACAAGCCCTAATTTGGAAAACGACCAAGAGTATGAAAAGACAGACTTTGTGACGGGATCAGTTTCGTGAAAAGTGACCTTCGATCCGAGGGAATCTTTAGAAACAGACCGAAACGGAGGTTCTGCTTGAAGTCGGGCAGCAAAAGGCTCCCAAAGCCTGAAACCGCCGTCTTTCATTTTGATCCGGATCCAGGTTCTTGGGCCGACGGATTCCCAGCGGCTGTGAATTTTATCGACGGTTTCGTAGGGAAAAAAAGAACCCTCAGAGTCGCGGCGCCCTGCGGCCAAAGATCCGTTGGATGAAATAAATGCCCAAAGGTCACCGTCACCCGCCATTGTCATAAAAAATGGCTCGATATTCTCTGTCCCTTCGATCTGGTAAGTCAGATCTTCAGGGTCCACAAACTTACCCGTAACATTGCGCATATATTGCCCCTTTGCTCACTTTGAAAACAAAGGGCCGTAAAACAGGTTTAGACGGCCAGCCCGAAGGCCAAGCCGTCTAAACCTAGATTGTAGATTTAGTTTCCGTAAACAGTTGCTTCTTTAATCTTACAGCCCCATGCAGTGTTATCAAAGTTCGTAGCATTCATATTTGAGACATGAATCCTAATATATTGATAACTACCCGTCAAGCCTGTGTAAGTGGTGGTTTGGCCCGGCCCGGAAGTCCCTGTTTCGGTGGCAAGTGTTGTCCAGGTCGCATTATCGTTCGAACCATCGATGGTGTAGGTATGGGCCGAAGCATCCCAAACGAGCACCACTTCAGAAATCGTGTGTGCAGCCCCCAGGTTCATCACCCAGTCCAGTTCAGTAGCAGCCGTACCATTCACAGTGGCGACATAAGTATTCGTGCTGTCCAGTGTAAACGCCCCGTTATCCCATCCTGCCAAAGTCCCTGTGTTGCCATCCGTTAAATTGGTTGCAGGCACCGTTGAGGAGGCCGCCGGCAAGCAAGTATCAACCGCAACGTTGGTGCTCAAATTGACCAAGGGCGTACCCGTCGTCAGCTGCGAACCTGTGATGTCAGTTCCCTCAATTCCGCCGCTGGATGCCAAAGCCCCATTCACCACGGAACCGCCGCCAGTTGCGCCTACCCAAACATAATACGTGGTGCCGGGCAGCAAGTTGCTATCGGTGTAGGAAGTCGTCGCGCTTGAAACATTTGCCGTCGGGGCAGCAGGTTTTGTCGACGTTGTTCCAATGTAGACGTTGTATCCTGTTGCCCCTGTCACTGCGGACCAATTGACAGTCATACCGTAGTTGCCCACAGCGGTGAAACTCAGCGTCCCTGTCATGGGTACCTGGGTAAAGGCAAAGTTATACGTGAGCGTATCCCCGGCTGCGTCCGTTGCGACCGCCCAGTAATACGGGTACATTCCAAAGGCGCCAAAGGTCGCCGAATTGGTGGAACTCGCCGTTGTTCCCGTCGTTGGGCTCGAGTTGACCGCAGTGTAAGCCGCCGTACTCGTCGAATTCCCTTCGTAAATCGTCAGATTGGTCAGGGCAACAGTCCCCGTCACGACAGAAATGACAGCCGCACCGTTCGGCGGAGGATTCAAAGAATACCATCCGTTGTAACTTGTAGCTCCTGCCGCCGAGAAGGCTGCGGCCGAGGTCGTAGCGTCCGTCGAGGAACCCACAGGGTTTGTCGAATCGACCCAGAAATAGTAAGTTGTCCCTTCAAACACATTTTTGACGGTGTAGCTCGTTGTTGTGGCCGACGTGATGAGGCTGGCCGCCGTCCCGGGCTTCGTGTTTGTCGTGTTGAAATAAACCGCATAACCCGTCGCGGAACCGTCGCTGGGTGCAGTCCAGGAAACTGTAATCGGGATTCCTGAACCGCTTGTGGCTGCGCTCAAAGCTGTGACCGGGCTGGGAAGATTACCCACAGTCTGGTTCGCAAGAAGCGTCTGGCCCACGTTACCGTAAGCATTTACTGCCTCAACCCAAATATCGTAAGCACTGTAGTTTGTCAGCCCCGTGATCGTGTACGACGCCGTTGTGCTGCTGGTATCAATCTTGGTAGCCGTTGAAGGTGCCACGGAGGGAGGCGAACTCTGATGAAGGGCGTAATAGACCAAATAATCCGTTGCTCCCGTCGAGGCAGTCCAGGAAAGAGCCAACTGCGCGTTGCCCGGCACTGCCGTCAAGCCAGTGACCAAGGCAGGGGGAGCTCCAGTCGTTGCACTGGCCGATGCCGGTGTTCCACAAGGTCCCACAGCATTCTTTGATACCAGATAGATATCATAGCTGGTTCCAGGATTTAATCCTGCAATGGATGCCGATGTCGCAGTGGCGGCAACCGGATTAAGACTCGAGGCCGTCGCCGAACTGAAAGCCGTAGGATGCACACCGTAGTACAGCAAATACTGAGAAACAGTATCCGTAGGAGCGGCCCAAGTCACATTGATGGTGTTGTCCTTGGTGGCATCAGCTGTCGCTGTGAACGACGACGGTGTTGCCGGCAAACTTCCGATCACACCGGTTTGAGCCGTGGCAACGCTGTTTCCTATGCTGTTTTGAGCTTTGACCCAAAAGTAGTAACTCGTGTAGGTCGTTAAGCCGGTGGGCGTGTACGTCGTTGTTCCAGCTGCAACCGTCGCGTTTGCGGTTGTTGGAATCGTTGACGTTGTGGACCAATATACCAGGTAGTTGCTGACCGCCGGCACGAGTCCAGAGTTCGCCGTATCGGTCCAATTCAGAACAATGGAAGTGGCCCCAGATTGAACGGACAACACCACAGCTGCCGGGACCGGTCCCGGTGTTGAGCTGGAGGTCAAGGCGGTCGTGGAACCCACGATATTATACGCTGAAAGCCAGACGTAGTACTTCGTACCGTTCGTCAGGCCGGTGATGGTGTAGGCGTAAGCCGATCCAGTCTGCAGTGTCGCCGCGAGGGTGACCTGGGCGTTCGGTGTCGCCGGTTGGGTCGAGCTTGTTGCGTAATAAACGTTGAAACCGGTAGCCGGGGACTGGCCGCTCGTATAACTCCAGGAGAGTTGAATCGAGGTCGTGCTTGCCGGAGCCGCCGTGAGTCCTGTCGGTGCGGCAGGAATATCAAAGTAGAGCGACGTTGATACGGGAGCGGCGCCTCCCCCGCTATTTTTGGCTACAACCCAAAAATAGTACGTTGACCCCGGGGTTAAGCCCGTCGCAACGTAGGTTGTCGTGCCCGCAGGGACGTTCCCCTGCGCTGTGCTGGGCTGCGCATTGGACGTAGCCCAAAAAATATCGTACGAAGCCACCGACTGGTCTGCGTCGCTCCAATTCAACGTGATTGAGCTGGGCCCCGCAGCGGCAGCCGTCAGGGCCGACACGGCAGCAGGAGCAGAAAGAGAAGATGAAGGCGACGATGATGAAGTCGGCGACTTACAACCCGTCAGGATCAGCAAGCTTGCAAAAATGAAATTTGCAAGAACCAAGAACGCAGCCTTGAAAATTTTCATGGCATTCCTCCTTTTATGTTTACGAAAACATAACCTTGTGATAAAAAGCCCCGACGGATTGCCGGGGCCCGATTACTTAGTAAAAGTACACGTTGTCGAGATAAAACACCTGACCGCTTGCTGCTTGAGCAAACTCAATCTGGCAAATGTTGGTCATGGTCGTTAAGTTAAAGCTCGAAAGCGGGATGTCCAAACTTTGCCAAGAGCCGGCCGTGATGCCGGTGGTTGTATCCACGGAACCGCTCGTATCGGCTGTAGAGCTGTAGACACCGTTTGGAAAATTGACCAGGGAAACCTTGAACTCAGAGCCGCCGGCTGTCCAATAATCAATGTGCAGGTGCGTCAGCCCCGTCAGGTTGACGCCCGCCGTGGAGTTGTTCGTTATGTTGATGTCGGTTCCGCTGTAAGTTCCCGAGGAGAAGTCGACCTTTTCAAGAGTACCCGAACCGACAGTCACCTGGGTGATGGGGGCCGTAGCCCAACTATCGCTCAAATTGGTGATCGTGACGGGCGTTGCGGTATTGGAAGAATCCCACAGGGTTGTCTTGTTCGTCGAAGTCAGGCTGGCAGGAACGGGGGGCAGGGTCGTCGGAGCCAGGGACCCGGCTACTGTGACAGAAATGGGGGTTCCCGTAACGCTGCCCACCGAGGGGGTGAGCGAAACCGTACCCGCTGAAACGCCTGTCACATTGGCATTAGAATCGACAGTCGCCACCGCCGTGTTGCTGCTCGTCCATTTAAACAATCGGGCACCAAAACCTTCCACAGTGACCGCTGTGCCGTTGATCGTGTAGTTAAACGTGGAATTCGTGCCGCTATTTTCTTTCAACACGACCGTCGTGCCGACGCCGACAGCGGAAGCCGGTGCGATGGTTCCCGGTGTAAAGCTGTTGAGCACGATGGTGTCCGTGGTGTCTTTGGTGAACTGAACGTTGTCGACCCAGTAGGTGCTGCCCATGATGGTGGTGCCGTTATCACCTTCGGTGTCAACGATGTACAGGGGCTGGGCGACACGCAGGTTGTCATTGTCGTTCGGAACCGGGATCACCATATTGGTCCACGCCGAAGGGATGGAGAAGTTCGCCAACCACATCGAAGGATCGTCGCCGTTACCAAAGCCGATGGTAAACTTCTTATCAACACCGCTGCTAATATCCCCCTTCATAACGAAGGTGTAGGCGTTGAACCCCGTCTTGCTTAAGTCCCAAAAATAATTCGAGGCCGTCGAGGTGCCCGTATTAACAAAGAAATCACCACCGCCCCAGCCGGAGTGAGTGGTCGCATTCTTAAAGTCGAACATCAAACCGCCGGCATCCCCATTGTAGGCATTGGTCGAATCCGTTTTAAAGCCATACTGATCCCCGCCGGTCCAGATGTACCAGATTGTCCCAAAAGGGGCTACCCAAGCACCGTTCATGTAGACCTGACCCAAGGGAGACCACGTCGCTGTTGTGGTCGTATTGCCGCCGCCCCCGCTGCTCGTGGTGTTGGTCACACTTGAACTCGAAGTGGACGTGGGCGAATGACACGAGACGGCAAAGAAGCTTAACAAAGCCGCCAGCCCTAAAATAAATAACCGATTCATCATACACCTCCTGGGTTTACACCCCATCTATACGGCCTCCCTGGGGAGGCCGTAGTCATTTCAAAAACTGATACTCGCGTAAAGCTCGGCTTCAAATCTGTAAGTTTCAGGATTGGCAAGATTTGAAGGCACGCTATTGGTCGCCACGCTGTATCCATAATCGTATAACGATGATCCATTCCAATCATACTGTCCTTGGGAGCCTGAATTGTAGAACCACTGGGTCAAACGCAAACCAATGCGGTTGTCGTTATTCAAGAAGGAAGGCCGCTGGTCCAGCGCGTAGGCGATGCCCCAGGACCAACGCAACGGGTAGACAACGTTCTGGTCAAACATCCACCCTTGGGGACCATAGTCGTTGAAGTAAAAATTGGCGTCCGTGATGAGATGGCGCCAGGCGAGTTTTGCTCCCACCATTTCCCAGGTGTTGGTAGCCACGCCCGAAGTGGTGAAAAAGTCGTGGGTTTGGCTGTAGCCGGCACCAAAATCAGCCGTGTAGTGAAAGCCCTGACCAGGATCACCCACAGCATGGGCGACCAACGACCACGTTCCGCTGATCGCAGGCATGGCTTTATAGTCGTAGTAGTTCAAAAGGTCAGAGTTCAAATACGCGATCTGATCTGTCGGTCCGAGGTAAGCGTTGTACAAGAAACTCACGTACCCCGCCATGGGTGCGTCCATCGTTTCATTGGTGTCCCAGTTGAAAAGATACACACCGCCGGGGTTGTAGGCAAAAAGCGTTTCAAACTGCATGGCTTGGCGATTGGCCGACACGATGAACGGACTTCCCACCGCTGTCGTCGTCGTCGTCGGGCTGCGGTTATCAGGAGCATAAATCGGAACGCGGGACAGAGCTTTTTCCATCAGGCTGTAAGGACCGTAAGCCCCGGTCACGTCGAATTCTGCCTCCATCCGGTTTCCCATGCCCACGTCAGCAAGTTGGCTTCCGCCGTAGGCCTTACCCGCAGGCAAGTCGGTCAGGGGGCCCGCATAGATAAAGCGTCCATGCAAAGTCACATAGGGGATCATCGTCGTGGTGACGTCAGCCTTGAACGCCAGGGCGTCCATGACTGTGAATTGGTTACCGATCGACGTTGTGGTGTTATAGGTGTACGAAGGATCGCCGACGCGATCCAATTTCGCCGCCAGGATGCCGCCTTCAAAATTCCAGTCTTGCATCCAGTAATCAGCCCACAGACTTGTTCGGCGATTTTCCTGGGGATTGTTCCAACTGTAGAGGTTGTAGGTAGGAGTGGCCAAGGTAGCTCCGCCGGTCGTGACGTAGGTAGGTACCCAGCCGACTGTTCCATTGGAAAGAGCCGTCCAAGGCGTCGCCGTTGCGTATTCTTCCTGATCCATGACCGCGAAGGAAAATGTTCCGAAGGTCTTTTCGTACTTAGCCAGAACACTGGGGTTGGCGCCAAAGTAGACTTCAGGTCCACCATAAATCTTCAAGCCGTCCAGGGGGCCGTGAAAGTCAGCTTCCAAGCCAAAGGGAGCCTTGCTGCCCACCTGGTCCATGGCAAAGAAGTCGAAGGTTTCAGGCATGATCTGAAAGTAGTCGCCCTCACCCACCCAGTCCGGGTGTCCGTCATGGTAGTGCAAAGTCAGGTCCACCAATTTTCCGGTGTAGGTCATCGTTGACTGGTAAATTTCAGCCGTGTAGTCCGAAGAAGGCGGCGAAAGCGCATTGGTAGAGGAATAGTAGGAATAACCCGTATAACCGGGGCGAGCACCTTCCATCGGCAAATCGAGCTGATTGGACAAGTAGGGTGTCGCAAAACGGAACGTGGTCGAAAGATCAAGGTTGTCCTGCGGAGTAGCGTCCAAAGTGACCGTCGAGGTGGCTTCGTTTGCCCAACGCGTACCAGAAAGACCCATTGAGGCCCAATCGTTGGAGTTGACTTCCGTGTAGGACCTGGCCGTCATATTGCCATGCACGTGCACAAAGTCGCGGCGGTCCGTGGGATCCTGAAAACTCTGCTCGAGAGCCAGGACAGACTGTTCGGGGACATTGAGCTGGGCGAAGTAGTTATCAACATCTGCAGCCGAGGAGTCCAGCTGGTTCAGTTTCCAGATCTTTTGCAAGGTATAGTACGCAGCCCTCGGAACCCTGCGATCAATGCCGTTTGTTTTCAACTCACTGTTGGCAACAATACCGAACCATTCTTCGTTCATATTGTTTTCGCCGTTTTGATAGTCAAAGCTGTAACCGCCGTTGCTCCAACTTGCGGCCGTGCTATGAATGCTCAAATTATAGGTCTGATAAGTCTTCCACCACTCATCCATCCACTCAAAAACAAAGCCACCCAAGCAGTTTTCAGATTTTCCCTTACCGTAGCTTTCCTGGTAAACCTCTTTCCACTGACTGGCGATGAAATCGGCTTGATCAATCTGATCTTCTGAGTGGGTTTTTGCATTGTAGGCATCACAGCCAAACTCAGAATAAAGGAAGGGCTTATTGAGGGTGCTCGCGATCTGGGCGTACATCGCGTCCGACGACCTTTTACCGCGATAAACGTTCACACCCAAGACGTCAAGATCCTTCACCTCGCTGGCAATAAGGTCCAAATACTGAACGTCACCGTTGATCAAACCCATGGGGTGGTTGGGATCGATTTTGTGTCCCAGGTCGATGGCCTGTTCAAAAAGGGAATACAGGTATTCTGCTTTCTTTTTGTTCCGTTCCCCGACGGGAAGATTCTCGATGGCGGTGGATTTCCATTCCAAGCCGTAATTCGACTCATTTCCCAGCATGAACAAGAGAACGCCGCGCGTGTTCTTGTATTCATTGAACATCGCCTGAGCACTGGCCAGAAGAGCCTTGCGTGTTTCAGGATCGGAGTAGTTGGTAGGAAATTGCCAACGTCCATCAACACTGATGCCGTACCGGCCAAAAAGGTTGTTGATCATCGAAAAAATGCCGTACTTATCGTAAATATAAGTTACCCATTTTGGCGGTATGTCCGCAAAAATGCGGATGGCATTCACACCCATGGCCTTCATGAGTGTCATGTCCGTATCAACGGTGGTTTTAATGACATCTTCAGGTTGTTTCCAAAGGTTGTAGGTGTAGTTCTGACCGATGGGAGTGTAGGACCAGACAACCCCGTGGATTGCCAGGTCTTTTCCATCCACCTGAATCTTCCATCCATTACTGTCATGGACAATACGAACATCTTGAGCCTGTGCCGCGGCAAAGCCCGCACACCCCAATAAGATCGTTAATAAAAGCAAGAGTTTCCTCATGAATCACTTCTCCGTTTTGAAGTAGCATTCTCGGTTTTTGTCAAGAATATTCTTCAAAAAGCTCCCCTTTGATAGATTTGCAACCTAAATGTTTGCGATTACAAATTTAGACCCACTATTTTGAATTGTCAACAAAAAAGATTTCGCCTTTCACCCTCGAGCCTTCCCTTATTTTTCAGAGCCCACGTGAGCCGGGAGCTTTCCGGGACAAGGGCCGCGGCCGGCATTTTTTAAAACCTCAAATAAACGTAAAATCTTATTGAATAAAATGATGAGCCAGAAAATCAGGTCCGTACGGCTTCGGTTTAAGGCGGCCAAGGACTAAGTATTCTGGTGAGGGGTTGGGACCGGCATTCCCCGGTTCCTCTGATTGGTTCACTCGTTCTCACTGATCAGTACCCTTCAGGTTCACTGATTGGCCCCTTCGAGTCCATTGATCGGTATCTTTCAAGTTCATTGATTGGAATCAAACACTTTGAATCCCGCAACGGGAGACGGCAAGGCCTCCAGCCGCAAGGCGGCTGGGCTCAGGTTTAGCCCAGAACGGACAAGGGGCTGTAAGGCAGAACTGCGGCTCCTGCCGGATCTCCGGGGGCGGGGCCAAACCCAACCCAAGCCGCTCCAGGCCCCTGGGAGTGTCCAAGGGTTTCCCCGGTTTTCACCGAAGCCGGGCCCTCCGGTTCGAGCTAAACGACTCGCCCTCGGGAAATCGTTCCTTTGTAAAAGGAGTAGCTCAATTTCTTAGAACGTTTCTGGGTAGAAAAATCAACATAAACAATCCCAAAACGCTCGGAATACCCGTGGTTCCATTCAAAGTTGTCCAGAAGACTCCACAAAAAGTACCCCTTGAGCGGGATTCCGTCTGAAATACAGCGGCTGACTTCCCTTAAATGGTGCCTCAGGTAAAAAACACGGTCAGTATCAACAATGGCACCCGTTTCATCGGGCACGTCGGTTCCTGAACAACCATTTTCCGTGATGTAGATGTCTTTTTCCCACAGTTCCCAGGCGATGCGCGGCCCCCAGTAGGCAATCGAAGGATCAACCTTGAGCCAATCCACGTGCATTCTCGGATGGTGCGCCGTGGGATGCGTAATTTTGTAGCCCGTTTTACCCTCAGCCTGAACGTAGACAGGCGTGTACATGTTCAGGCCGATAAAGTCCAAGGGTTCCGCAATGATTTTAAAGTCTTCGGGATTAAATGCAGGAACCTCGTTCCCAAAAGTTTGCAGGTACCTCTCTGGATAAGCGCCTTCGAGAATCGGCGTAATAAAGGCCCCGTTGCTCTCACGGAAAGCCAATTTAGCCGCCTCGACGTTTTCAGGAGTTTCGATGACGGGCACCATGATTTGCGAATTCTCGGCGAAGCCTACCCGAATCGGCCCCCTTGCCGAAGCCCGCAGGGCCTGAACGGCACGACCATGAGCAACAAGGGCATGATGCCGGACGGCAAAGGCCTGGTGGGGGGGAAGTTTCAACCGGGGCGGAAAGTCCCCTTGGACATACCCCTTATCCGTGAAGCAATAGAACTCATTGACCGTGAAAAAGTTTTTAACCCTGTCAGAAAAGGCGTGGGCCACAAGCCCCGCATAGTCGCCAAAGTGATCGGCAATGTGGGGGGATAACCAGCCGCCTTCTGAATCCTGCAAGGACTGGGGAAGGTCCCAATGGAAAAGAGTCACCCAGGGGGTGATGCCCGCCTTCAGAAGCGCATCAATCAGTCGGTTGTAATAATCAATGCCCTGCGGATTGACAGCCCCCCTCCCCTCGGGCTGAAGGCGGGGCCAGCTTAATGAAAATCTGTAGGCGCTGACACCAAGATCCTTCATCAACGCGACGTCTTCCTCATAGCGGTGGTACTGGTCACAGGCAAAATCAGCGGTGTCGCCGTTTTTGATCACGCCGGGCAGCCTCGTCTGAGTGTCCCAAATGGAGTCGCCCCGTCCGTCTTGATGCGTGGCCCCCTCGACTTGAAAGGCAGCGGTTGCCGTACCAAAAATAAACTCTTGCGGAAAGGAAAAAATTGACTCCATACGGACTCCAAGATGAATTTGCACAATCATACGACTTATTCAAAGCATGTCAAACCTGTGAGTCCTTTCGCCGTCCAATCTGATAAGGCAGAACGTCGGCCCAGATCTACGGTTCTCGCCGCCCTCACCCGGCACGCCGTGGAAAAATCAGCACGCGCTTCCGGGGGGCCTTGACGCTGCCATCGTCGTTCAGAACTGATCAAAAGTGGACTAATTAAGAAATATTTTAATATTTATATTGACAAACTCACCGGCCTTCACCAGACTTCGCAAAGCTTCATATCCAAAAAGGAGGAACAATGAAAGCTCTCAAGATGAGTCTCATCCTTGCGCTCGTGGTCCTGGCTGTAACGTCATGCACCACATTCAAGGCCAGCGGGTTGTCCTACACGACAGCTCCTGCTCAGCAAACCAGCCTCGGAACCTTCCATACAGAAGTATGGGTCAACGGTTTTCTGGGCGCCTCGGGCGGTACCAAACTGTTCAACATCAGTTCTGATTTCACCGACCAAGCCGTGAAAGATGCGATCCAGAAAGAAATCGCTGCCAAGGGCGGCACAGCTGCTGTGGATGTCACCATTGAGAACCAGGCGTCTTTTGTGGATATCATCCTTAATGCCATCACGGACGATCTCTATGCACCTTCGAACCTGATCATTTCTGGTACGATCGTCAAGTAATTCCTTGGGCGCGCTGAGGTTTACCTCGGCGCGCCGCCCATTCCTCAAGTAACATCATGACAAAACCAACAACCCGAGCACTTATACTTTTCCTGATCACCTTAGGCCTTTTGGGACTCCAAGCCTGTTCCCCCCAAGACAGCGCCCAAAAACTCGCCGTGACCACGTTCCTGACGGCGGCGCAGAAAGGGGATCAAAAAACCGTTATGGCATTGGTGCCCAGTCTCAGCAAATACCCCCCGGCACAACGTCAAGAATTTTTTGACAAGCTGAGCACAATTAAAAGCTGGACCTGGCTAGGTGTCAAACAAAACGGGGTGACCCGCCTGGGCTTTGTCGAGCTCAAAATTGGCAACATCAGCGAGCGCCTTGGAATTCCCTTGGTTGACTCCCCGAAAGGGTGGCTCATCGGCGACCACTTTCAGGTGATTCAAACCATCCCCCGCATTGAACTCCAGCACTAAATTTCAAAGATCATCTCGCCTGCGCCAAGTCCTTGATCGCCTGGATGACCTCTGGGCGGTCCCATTGGCGTCCGCCGGCGGCTCCGCCGAGAACGTGTCCTGAACGGTCGATCAGGTAGGTCGTAGGTATCGCCTGAACGCTGTACTCCGCGTCGGCTTCGCCCGTGGTGTCGAGCAGAACGGGAAAGCTGTACCCCGTCTTTTGGATAAAGCTCTTGACCTGAGCGGGTTTTTCGTGCGCATCCACGGCAAGAAAAACGAAGTTCTGTTCGTTTTTTAAAGCTTGGTAAAGTTTTTCGATCGTCGGCATTTCAGCACGGCACGGGGGACACCAGGTAGCCCAGAAGTTCAGCAAGATCACCTTGCCCTTGTAGTCGGCAAGCTCAACGGTTTTACCGTCCAGCGTCTGAGCCTTAAAATTGAGCAAGGCAGGGTTTCCCTGAACCGGCTCCAACCCCAAAGCCGACAGGACGTCCGAGGACGCTGCGGGTGCTGGATCAGCCGCCTGAACAGCTGCGTTGCTGGAGGAGTCCTGCGCCGTTGGGCTGTCGGACACCGGGGCTTGGGAGGTTGCGGCGGACGGTTTGGTCCCCAGAAAAACAAGACCAAGGGTCAGAACCAGAACCACGGCGAGTCCAGCTCCCCCCCAAATCAAATAGACACGTTTCATTTCATCTCCTTTCATGACAACCTGGGCGTAGGTCGCAGGATCATGCTATTCCTCACTTCTGTCTTTGCCAAGTCAGGATTAAGGAAAAAATTGTGAAATCCCGGGACAGGGTTTATACTTCCAAGATGGATAGCCCGCAGCTTGCAGACCTGCTTGATCATGATAACCTGGTTCAGGTTGAGGAGTCGATTTCCTCTTTGTTACGTTTCTGGTACCCGGAACCCGTCCTTGATTCGGTTTCCGGGGTTTTTCACCACGTTGTGCGCCTTTTTCAGGGACACGTCGCGGGTTATCAGGCCTGCAACACGGATTACCACAACTTGAAACACACCGTCGACGTCGTTGTGGCCACCGTCCGGCTCCTCGACGGCCGCAACCTGGCTGGTGATCCTTTGGACGCTGCCCTGGCCCGCGACCTCGTCCAGGCAGCCTTGCTGCACGACGTGGGCTACATCCAAAAAAACGAAGACACCGAGGGAACAGGGGCCAAGTACACCAAAACCCACGTGGGCCGGGGTGTCCTCTACGCCGATGCTTATCAGAGTGAACTGCACATCGCCCCTGAAAGGGTTCCCGTCGTCGGCAGACTGATTTGGGGAACCGACCTAGCCGTTTCTTGGGAAAGCATAGGTTTTGCCGAACCCCAGGAGGAACAGGCGGCTGCGTACCTGGCGACGGGGGATCTTTTGGGGCAGATGGCCGACAGGACCTACCTCGAAAAACTTCTCTTCCTTTACTACGAGTTCCGTGAGGCCGGCTTCTCGGATTACCAGTCTGAATTTGACATGCTGAAAAAAACCATGGGATTTTATCAGGTCATTCAGAACAGGCTCGACACAGTCCTTCACGCCTCCTACAACCTGGCGGCGGTGCACTTCAAGTTCCGTTTCGGCGTCAACGAAAACCTCTACCTCAGTTCGATCGAACGCCAGAAAAACTACCTTCAGAGCATCCTCGACGATACGAGCTCCAACTTCCGCAAAAAACTCAAGCGGCTCGACCTGGAAGGCGCCCAGCCCCGGCTCTTGGCCTGAAGCCAGGAGGACGTCCGGGCTGGGTTGCTGAAAATCCGCTCAAGGCGCCCAAAGGCAGGCTTACTCCGTCGAAATCGTGACGGCTTCCAGGTCTTTGGCGCTGGTGTGTTGCCGCTCGAACCTGTAGAATGCCGCCGGGACGACAAAGAAAGTCAAAATCGCCGAAGTTAATACCCCGCCCAACATCACCACACCGACCTTCTGGCCGAACTCGGCACCTTGCCCAGTTGCGAACATGAGCGGAAAACTGATCATGAGAACCGTCAGCGTGGTCATGATGATCGGTCTGAACCTCAGGTGGGCCGCCTCGATCAAGGCGTCAGCCAGGGGCATTTTTCCGATCCTTTCCATGACAAACTCAAGGTAGATGATGGCGTTTTTCGCTGAAAGGCCGATGAGCATCAAAAGCCCCAGCATGGCAAAAAGATCCATGCCGCCGCCGAAAAGGTAGACGGCAAAAAGGGCTCCGATGAGGGCGAGCGGCACCGGCAGCAAAAGGTAAACCGGGTACTTCCACGAGTTGAACTGAGACGCCATGACCAGGTAAACCAGGAAAATCGCCAGACCGAAACTCATAGGCAGCAAGGTGCTCAGCTGCGCGGCCAACGCCGCGGGACTAAAGGCGCCGTTGGAGGAAACGTTGACTCCCTGGCCGACGAGTCCGGCCTTCGTGAGGTCGGCTTGAACCATGTTTTGAAAGGCTAGAGCTGGCGGAGCGTTGGGAGTAAGGTCGACGTCCACGGTCGCGGAATAAAGCCTGTCGTGCCGGGTAATGCTCAAGGGAGACTCGGTCAACTGAAAGGTTCCCAGCTGACGCATGCTCAGGCTCGTTTGCAGGGTGGGCGAATAGACCCGCAAGTCCAGGAGGGACTGCGCGCCGTGCAGCAGAATCGGGTCGGCCATGACGTAGATCGGGTAGCTCAGCCCGCCTTTGACAAGGGTCGAGGCCTGGAGCCCGGTAGCGTAGGTTTCAAAGGCTGCGGCGATTTGCGAGGTCGTGATTCCTGTTCCCTTGAGCGCATCCTGGTTGGGAACGAAGTTTCTTTGGAAGGTGAGGTAGTCCAGGCTGGTGGTCACGTCGACCGCGTACGGGTTTTTCTCAATCTCTTTTCGAATCAGGGGAATCGTGTTTTTCAGCTGGTCAAAGTTAGGCGAGGTAAACAGGATTTCAGCCGTACCGCCGCCGAAGCCCCCCGCGTTGCCCCCATAGCGGGCCGTGTTGACAAAAAGACGGGCTGACGGCTGATCGGCGATCAGGGGCAAAAGCTCCTTTCGCCACTCCGGGGCCAAAAGAAAGACGTTTTGCCTGTCCTGGATCGGAACCAGCTGGATCGTGAGGTCGGCATCCGCCTGGCCAGAATAGATCAGGGTCTGGACGGTTCTGACTTCTTTTTTCTTCAGGATTGCATCTTCAATTTTCCCTACGTAGCTATTTTCAATTTCGTCCGAGGTTCCCGGCGGCATGTGGAGGCTCACGTACAGCAACCCGCCGTCCGACTGCGGCTGAAAGTTGAACGGAATCCGCGGAACCAAGAAAACGACAGTCAGCACAAACATCGCCA
>JABEVL010000049.1 GCA_013043995.1 Spirochaetales bacterium
CAGTCCCAGCTCGACCTGGCCCGGTCAAGAATTGAAATGAAATCCCAGCAACTCGTGAACGTGTACTTTTTGAACCAAATTCCAAAAAAAATACTTCGGCCCGTCCTCGGTAAAGTTTCGCGCAATCATCTGAGAGGATTAATTGAAGTTGGAAGTATTGACTCTAGCTTAAAGGGAATTCTAAAAAGAACTTTCGAAGTTTGTCATGAGGTCTTAAGAAAGATCAAGAAAATGATTATTAGTCACTCCAGCTTGGAGATCGAAACTCTTCAAGAACCCGAGTTTCAAATATCAAAAGAGGATTTCTTGGCATTAAGAAGCATTTCTCCAATTGAAAAACTACGCATCCAATATGCATTTTTTAGGGGATATTCAGTTGAGCAAATCGCTGACTTGATGGCCCTTGATCTTGACCTCGTCAAAAAAATGACAAAATAGACTGATGGCCGTGCTGATGCTGCGGGGAGGTTTTTGCATAAATTCAGTTCACTTTCCTTTGAACCCGCGCTGATAGCCCGGGACAATTTGAATTATTGCTGTCAAAAAAAATAAAACAGGGAACCTGACGGTTCTATCCGGAAACAAATGAAAAGCTGGTGTTGTGTGGCGCGTTCCTCCCGGAGCCCGGAAGCGGCGCTGAACTCGACGGAGCACACGGGTGAACGGTCGTTCCTTTTGTGTCATCAAAAACCTTTTGTACCGCCCTGCGTTGGTTCAGAGGTTTATTTTCTGGAGTTTTCGAATGGAAAGCACGTTGTTTTATTTTCACCTGGAAAAAACAGGCGGGAGCAGTTTTTGGTCTTCTTTGATCAGAGCTTCGCCGCGGCAGGACCTGGTAGATGATATTTTCTGGCGGATCGTCGAGCCTTGTTGGGATTGCACTTCTGAAAAACGCCGAATCAAAAGCGAAGCTCTTTATACTGATGCGCTGGTCCGTGATACACTATGTAAAATTAAAATCGGCTTTCATTCAGACACCCGTTTGGACAAGAGATTGCTGGTTCATCATCACCTGCCTGTGTCGGTCCTCGAGGAATTTACAAACGTGCAGGTTGTGATCACGGTCCGTGATCCTGTGGAAAGGTTCTTATCCGAGATTCGTCACCAACGCCTCGGCGGCGATATGTTTTTCCAAAACTACGATCAACATCTTCCTGCGCTGGAGATTTTGTCCAAGGCCGAGTATTTCAGGAACTACTACAGATTTTGGCTCCATGGATTTCTTTTTGAGGATAGTATCAAAACGATGATGGAGATCAGCAACTCGTTCAATAAACCGTTAGCCTCTGATCGAGACCTGCTGAGGGAACTTCGCAAGCGCCGCGTGAAGGTTCTGGTTGCACGCGATCATGCTTTTGACCAAAAAAAACTCGATGCCTTTTCCAGAAACCATTTCCTGGGGCGATTGGATTGCAATGAAAAAAAGGTCATTCGAACAATTACCAGCGGCAACATTGTGAGGAATGCGGAAACAGATCGACTCCGCGAAGCTCTCAGCAGGCTGCTCAAGGACGAAAACAGGCTTTTTCGTTCGCTTTCTGCCCTGGCTTGAGTGTGGTAGCCCCCTTCTTACTAAACCAATTTTGAAGGGGCTGGTTCAAGCCTTACGTCTTCACTCAGAGTTTTTCGATTTCAGCTTCGCTCAACCCCGTAGCTTTGGAAATCAAATCAGCGGATATGCCAAGTTCCTTGAGCCTTCGGGCCGTTTCTAGCTTTTCTTCTTGCCTTCCCTCTTGCCTTCCCTCTTGTATTCCCTCTTGTATTCCCTCAAGCTTTCCCTCTTGCCTTCCTTTCATTTCACCCTTGGCAATCAATAACTCAGCGGTGCTCATAAGTTCCTCCTTCAAGTAAGTTTCTTTTAAATGTCGGTTGATCGTGTCGAGAAGTTCTTCCGCAGTCATAGATGAGGCGCTCATCAGGTACAACTCTATTTCTTTGAACGCGGGATTTTCAAGAAGAACTCTCCCCGCTGTCTTGGCAAGCCTGTCCCAGGCTCTTAAAGCGAGGTCCACCTGAGTTCGTGCGTACTTCATGGCCCATAAAGCAGCCTGTTGTTCGGGGGGACCACGAAAAGATGAATCGGGTTGCATCGTCAGATTGTAAACATCACAAAGAAACTCTGGTCGATACGGTCGAAGTTCCGAGGGAATTGCTTCATGGAACAGCTGGGAAAACCTATCCGACACCTTTTTGGCCTCACCATGGTAGAAAAGTATGGGAATGATCGGTTGCAAGGGAGCCGAGGGTTGATCTTTAGAATCTAGCGACCACGTTTGAACCATGTAGCGCAGAATCTGCAACAAAGCCCAGCGATCCGAATAGGACTTATGTTCAACCAAAACGTAGAGGTGGACGAGTTGCCCTTTGATTTGAACTGTAGCGGCTAGGTCAGCGCTGTGTTCGGAGTGCCCCTCATCGATCCAAGTTCCATCCTTCAAACTCAAAGTTGTCACATCAAGAAGATTGTAGACTTCCGAGGGCAAAGTGAGTTCTAACAGGGCCGCCAAACGTCCAGGATGAGCATAGAAGGAACGAAAGAAATGGTCGTGCGGTTTTTGCAACTCCATGTTTTGAAGCTACACTGCAAGTCGTGTGTTGGCAAGGGAAGAGCGGTTCGGTTAATGAACTTTAAAACCGGTGCTGACACAACTCTATTTCTTTGAACGCGGGATTTTCAAGAAGCACTCTTCCCGCTGTCTTGGCAAGCCTGTCCCAGGCTCTTAAAGCGAGGTCCACCTGAGTTCATGCGTACTTCATGGCCCATAAAGCAGCCTGTTGTTCGGGGGGGACCACGAAAAGGGCTCGACCCTCACGTTCGTGCAGTTTCAGTCTGAGCTTTTAAAGCTCCTTTAGTTGCCTGCTC
>JABEVL010000050.1 GCA_013043995.1 Spirochaetales bacterium
GATTGCACACGGGCCCCGTCGTCGCCGGGGTCGTTGGAACCCGAAAGTTCCAGTTTGATATTTGGGGCGATACGGTGAACGTCGCCGCACGGCTCGAGCAAAACTCGGAGCCTGGCCGGATCAATCTGAGCGAAGCCACCTGGAATCTGGTGAAAGACAGATTTAAAACCCGTCCCCGGGGAAAAATCCTGGCCAAAAACAAGGGTGAAATTGAAATGTATTTCGTGGAAGACTAGGCCCTCGGCTGCGCTGAACACGGGTCCTTTCCAGGGCGGGCGTTGAAGTGCCTTTTCATCCTCACCCCGATTTGTTACTCTCAGGACATGCCGCTTCATCGTGCAGGTGGAAAATTGACCTCAGCCCATACAACGCTCATCGACGCCGCCGTGCCCGTGGTGGATTTTTTGCAAACCTGCCCGTCGGTGAGCAAAATCTCCCTAGGGCTGATCAAAAACATCGGCAAGGGCTTACCTGGGATCAAATTTCATCCGGTGGTAGGGGGGTGGAAGATCACGGTGCGGGGTAACGTCAGCCTGCAAGAACTGGTGGTCTACACCGCCGAACCCGAAAGCGTCCGCACGAGCCTGCTCAAGCTTTGAACGGGTTACGGCTCCAGGCCGTTTTCAGCTGAGTTTTTCTAGGGAGGCGAACTGCCTGATCAAGTCTGACCTCCGGACGATTCCTGGATTAAAGTGCTGGGCGGTTCCCCTTTTGTCCAGAACGACCGTGGTGGGAAGGCTCATGACTCCCCAGGCTCGGGCCAGATCGGGGCGTTCGGTCACGTCAATTTCAATCAACTGAACCTTGCTGACCCAGTCTTGCTGAAAATGGGCGATCTCGGGTTTTTGCAGAGTGCGGCACGGCACACAATCTGGAGAGGAAAAAAGCACGAGCGCCGGGTTTCCAGCTTGAAAGCCCGGGGTAGGACACGCCGCCAGCCTTTGGAGCCGTGCGCGGATCCCCACCCTATAAACCAGCCAACCCAGGGCCGCCAGAGCCAAAACGAACGCCAGCCTGGAAAAAGTGTCGAAACTCACGATGCGCTCCTGAAAAAATGGAGTTTGGAGAGCTGAAAATAAAAGAAACACCCCACGCAGAAGCCTGTAAAAAGGTTCAAAGCGGCCAAAATGACCACGATCCCCGTCAAAATCCAGCCTGCAACAGCCCATCCGGCGAGCAGGGCGGCCACCGCCAAAACCAGGAATCCTGCGCCCAAACCCTGGGCAAAACGGTGGGACTGAGGGGTGTCTGCCACGATATCGGGGTTGACCAGGTGCAACGGTTTGAGAAACCCCTGGTAAATGAAGGCGAAAGCAGGCCTTCCGATCAGTGTCCCCAGGGTCATCAGCAGGGCCGTAAACGCTGTAAGGGGCCAGAAGTTCAGGATATAACTCACGGCGCAAAAAAGAATAATGACCGCCTGGTTGACCCGCAAGGCCGCGTGGTCGACGGGTTTCAATGTGTCCGGCATGGAAGGACCTCCTGACTCGATGAGATAAACATATTAATATCACGTTAGTAAGTCAAGTATTTGGAAAAAACAAAGAAAACTAAAAGCTATGGAAGATTTTACGATTCCGGCAAGGATGTCTGGTATTCTTCCCAACCTTTTTTGCGCAGAAGGCAGGCGGGGCAGGTGCCGCACCCCTTGCCGAAGTCGTGAACCGTGGAATCCCCGTTGTAGCAAGTGAGCGTTTCGTCCAGAATCAGGTTCAGGCAACCCAGCTCGGCAGCCAGCCGAAATTCTTCCGCCTTGGTCAGCCACATCAAAGGCGTGTGAATCACCACGTTGTTTTCAGCAAAATCCGTCGCCAGGTTCAAGGTGGCCTGGGCAGATTTGATGAAAACATCCCGGCAGTCGGCGTAGCCCGAATAGTCGGTTTCGCAAACCCCGATGACGACGTGGCGCGCCCCCAGGGTTCCGGCCCAGGCCGAGGCTAAAGTTAGGAAAAGAAGATTCCTGTAGGGAACAAAACTCGAAGGGACGGCTGAGCTCTGGGCATGGGGCGCCCCCACGTCAGCCTGTCCCGAAAAAAGATTCGAAACGACAAGATCGGGAAGGAAATTGAGGTCGACGATTTTAAGATCAACGCCGAGTCGTCGGCAAATTTTTTCAGCAGCCTGGATTTCTGCGGCGTGCTTCTGGTTGTAGAAAAATGAAACCGCGTGCACCTTTCTGAAATTCTTTTGGGCCCAGACCAGGCACGTCGTGGAGTCTTGCCCGCCGCTGGCAAGAACGACGGCGTCCTGGTTGTTGTAGGATTGCCTGAGGCTCATCGGTTGGCCGAGCTCACTTGAAGTGCGTCTTGGGCGACGATCGTCCAGTCTTTCTGCGCCTGACCGTTTTGGATTAAAACGTCCATCATTTGGGTCAGTACCGGCAGAACCGACAAGGAAAGGCCAGCGTTTTTTGCCTCGTTGATCATGAGACCCGCGTCTTTGCGCGCCATCTGAAGTTCCCAGGTGGGCTGGGAAAAATCCATCGTCAGGAGTTTCTTGAGGCGAACGGGCACCATGTCTCCGGCGTGGATGCTGTCAAAAAGCGAAGTGACGTCGTCGTGTTCGATCCCCATACTCTTCGCCAGGAGTAAAATATCGCGCAACCCTGTTGTCAGGGTAAGGATGAAGGAGTTGCCGATCAGTTTGAGGGCTGCAGCACGGCTCGTGTCGGCTCCGACGTACTTGATGGCCCCCGTCATCTTTTCAAGTTCTTTTTCGACGCGGCTGAACAGTTCCCGCGGACCGCCGACGAGCATCAGTCCTGTTGAATCCAGGGCGTTTTGGGGTCCCATGAAAACAGGGGCGTGGAGGTAGTGAAAGCCTTTTTCAGCCCAGTCCAGGGCGCGCCGGCGGGCTCCCTCGGTCGAAACCGTGGAATGGTCGATGATCACGAGGCCTGCAGAAAAGCCCGGTTCGGCAGATTTTAAAACAGCGTCGACGATGGCGTCGTCAGGAAGGGTGAGATGCAGGCGTGAAGCTCCGCGAACCGCATCGGCAGCGTTATTGAAGGGCTTGGCCCCGACGTCTTTCAAGGCAAAGGCTCTTTCTGGTGTACGGTTCCAAACGTGAACTTCCTCGCCGCGTCGGCGCAGAGCCCGGACAAAGTTGGAGCCCAAAAGGCCCATTCCAAAGAAAGCGATCATATCAACCTCCGCACGTCCAAGAATTGGGGATCGTGTTCGTGAAACCCTTAAAAGAGTCTAGCCGCTCTGGGGTCTTTTGTCACGAACTCCAGCTGGAGGGTGGCTCCGCCGATAGGTAAAAGTACAGAGGTGGAGTGAATGAGACGATACGCCGTTGCCGTGCTTTTTTTGTTGGGTTTGACCGCCGGGGCTTGGGCCTGGGAGTTTGGAGGCTACCGTTCCTTTGAAGCGGACCCCGTCGCGACAGGACAACGCCTGTCGCACGCCGAGCTTGCTTTTTTGAAGCAGAACTGGGATTTAGCCGGACCTTCGGGTTTTTCCTTTTTGATTCGCAAGGACTCTGACCACTGGATGGGCGTTTCCCGGGGTAACGGACTTTACCTGTGGCACATCCACGATGGTTCGGTCCTTTTCGACTTCCGAGCTGCCGTCAACCCCTACACCGGCGCCGTGACGGTCATTCGCGGGGTTTCTTGGGTCGGGCATAGCCGGGCTGCGGATGCCTGGCACGCGGTCGAATTGGCCAAAGGCTACCTGGACCGTTTGAGAAGCAGCCACGATGTCTTTCAGCTTCCTTCAAGGGCGAAAAAAAAATCAGGGGCCGGAAGGGTGAACGCCGTCCCCCAAACCGCTTCCAAGGTCAAGGCGCCAACGGGAAAGGAAAAAGTCCCGCCGGTTCGCTTTGAAACTCATTCCTGAGGTCCCGCCGCATCCTATTCCAGGATGACAGCCTCGGGTTTGCCCTCTCCAGGGGTCGGCTTTCTTTTGGGGATCTTGAGCAGGAGAACGGGAATCGTTAAAAGCACGATCAGGATCGTCACAAGCCAGAAAGCGTCATTGATCGAGTCGATAAAAGATTGGCCTGAGGCCGTCTGAGTAATGGCGGACTGGGCCAGGGTCATGGCCTGCCGGGTGCTTGCACCGACGTTTTGTTGGATCGCACTGGCTAAGGGACCTGCCGCAGAACGGAAAGTATCTGACCAGGCGTTCATGTTCTCACCCACAACGGCTTGGTGGAAAATCTGGCGGGTGTTGACGATGGTGCCGATGACGGCGACGCCGAACGACGCACCGATCTGGCGGGCCAGGGCGATCATGCTGGAGCCCTGGGCAATTTTATCGTGAGCCAGGCCTGAAACCGAAATGGACTGAATCGTGATGAAAAGCATCCCGAAACCGATGCCCCGGAGGATGATCGGAAGCATGATGACCCAGC
>JABEVL010000051.1 GCA_013043995.1 Spirochaetales bacterium
TGGCTGGGCGTTCACTAACCGCGCTCCGATCTCCGTCGTTTCCGCAATTTGGACCTTGACCCGATACGTCGATCGGCACTGTCGCCTGCGGTCATGTAAAAAACGTCGAAGTCAGTGTTTGACGCGATCGGTCTCCGCAAGGGGGCCGTTTTTTTTGCTTTAGCCGACTTTATGCCGGTCGGCATTGCCCTTGAGACTCTCGCGAGCACCTCGGAGTAGCTCGTGACCGACTCGCTCCCCTTCCCCTGCGCCGACCCTCTGTACCGGCTCAACTTGTCGGCCACGCTGTTGAGGCCTGGAACCCTGCTCTTATTCGCCTTGACGGCGCTGTAGACCTCGAGAGCCGACACCAAGGCGTCACTGCGAACGGCCATCAGGGTGTGGCGCCCTCGTGCAATTGGGCCAACTGCTAGTCCCTTTCGAATTCGGGTTTATCGAAGACGCCCGAAAGGATTTCGGGATGGGTTTTCGTTACCGAAGGGCAATTTTCGATGAAAGGAACAAACTCCTTTCCTGCCTTGACCAACGACGCCGATTCGCTGGATTGCAGGTTCAGCAAGAAGCTTAACCTGGTACGAATGGCGGAAAGACTTTGCGCGCTGGGTTGAAGGTCCCCTAAGGCACGGGCCATGACATAGCCCGGAACGCCAGCTCTTTTCACCTTGATATTTTCCGTCGTCATACGGATTCGTGGGGGTGTAATTTTCTCCATCTTCCTGATTTCATCAGCTACGTTCTGGATGAGCTTTGCCGTACTGAATTCCAGGCGGTACGTGGTCCGGGGTTTGATCCTCTGCCACAGTTCTTCAAACTCGGGAGTCAGTAAAACTTCCTTTCTAACCAGACTTCATTCGTTGATTGGTGGCCCCTTCACGAATCTCGGCGCGGTCGAACCTCACCTGCTCGTTACTGCGGTAACCCGGGGTAGAGACGTTTTGTATTAACCCGTAAATCGTTTTTCAGAAACGTTAAAATATGTCTATCGGGGAGTATGGATGACGCAACATTCCGATCCGGCTTATTCCCTTTCCGCAACATCAGGCCGGTAGGCTTACAGCTTTGTAGCCCCGCGCGCCCACTCTATTTCCCCTAAGAGATCTGCGCGAGGGCCTTGTGAAAGGCCTCGATTCCCTGTGCGCCCACGATGCCGATTTTGTCGTCGAGAACATAAGTAGGAACTCCCGTGACACCGATTTCCTGAGCTTCACGAAGCGACGCCTCAAAGCGCGACCTAAACGTTCCAGCTTCGACCTCGTGTTCCATCTCGTCTGGGTTCATTCCGACTTCGGCGGCGACCGCTTTAAGGACCACCCACTGGCCTATGTCGTTCCCCAGTCCAAAGTATTGGTGGAAGACGGCGCGGTGAAACTCTTCGCCCCGGCCCTTGTCGAACGCGAACTCGGTGGCCTCGTGCGCCCGTTGAGTGTTCGGCAAATAAAAATTCTGAATAAAGGGAAGCCCCGCGGCTGCCGCACGCGCTGGAAGAGGATTGTGAAGAGCAATCCTCGCTTGAATTTCCTTGGGGAGAGGCATCCCCTCCGGCGGCGTATCTGGCCGCAGAAAAAAGGGTTTCCAGCGAACCTCCACCGGACGTTCTGCCCTCAGTTCTTCAATCACAGCTTGGCCGACATAGCACCAGGGGCAGACATAATCAGAATACACGACGAGACGGAGAGTCTTAGCTTCAGCCTCGGGGGCAGGTTGGATCATAGTTCCTCTAAGATATGAACAAACAACCTGCGCAGGCAACTGCAGTTGATTGCGACACCTTTACGAAAGGGTTTTCGAAATTTGCGAAGGGCCTCACGAAACTGGCCTACATTCTTACATCGGGGGTACAGCTTTGATTCATCTGGGTTTCTGCATAACTCCTGATGCCGACAAATATGGTCGTTTACTCTTTCTGTGCTTGGCCTTTTGCGATAAAATGCCTTTCCCATGGAAAAAAATCTGCTGTTTTATAAATTTACACCCCTGATCGATCCGGAAATGACGCAGGCCTGGCAGCGCCTTTTGTGTGAGGGTAACGGTCTGAAAGGGCGCGTCATTGTGGCCGCACAAGGCATCAATGGAACTATCAGCGGACCGGTGGAGCGCTTGAAAGCCTACGTCAAGGCCATGAACCGCAGCCGGGATTTTCGGAATATAGAGTATAAATGGACTCTGGGTTCAGCCTCTGACTACCCACGCCTGTCTGTCAAAGTGCGCAAGGAGCTGGTCACCCTGGCACCGGATGAACAATTTGATGTGTTTTCCCCCACCCGGGGATTGAAACCCCAGGAGTGGCATGCCTATTTGCAAGCCCACCCCGACGTGACCTTGCTTGACGCCCGTAATGTGTATGAATCGGCAATTGGAGTTTTCCAAGGCCCCAATTTGGTGACGCCGCCAATTTTGGCTTTTCGGGACATCAAGCCTTACCTGGACCAATTGCCGCGTGATAAACCTGTTTTGACCTATTGTACCGGTGACATCCGCTGCGAATACCTGTCGGCCTACCTGCGCCACAAGGGGTTTCAGGAGGTGTACCACCTGGACGGCGGGATCATCAAGTACGGCGAAAAATACCGTGATGACGGCTTTTGGAATGGTAAGTGTTTTGTGTTTGACAAACGGATGTCTTTGGCTTTTTCTGAGAAATCCGTCGATATGGGCAGTTGTGGAATCTGTGGACAAGCTACCAGTGCCTATGTCGATGTCCAAACTGGAAAGGGTGAAGTCCTGCAATTGGTTTGTCCGGCCTGCCAGTCCAAAGCCGTGGCCCCGTGAGGCAGAAACCTATAGGAACTGTGATCCCGGCGCGAGCGGTGGCTTTCGTCAAACCGGTACGGAATTTGCCCCTGCCTTGGGTACAACTGCGGCCCGCTTACCTCGGGTCCTGCCGATGTTTGCGAAGTCGCCCATGCGATGGTGGCTTTGAACTCGACGGGGTCCTCGATGACTCCAACCACGACCATGGTTCCGCCACGCTGAGGACAGGGAACGGGTCGACCAACCTTCTTAAGGAGCCGAGCCCAGTTCTTTAAGTCCGCACTCAGTCTTGTGAGCTTTGGTCCAGCCTTCTGGGGCGAATAATCTTGGGCACCTGGGCCCACTTTGAGCGGACTCGGCTGGAATAGATTCCGTACCGCCGAACCAACTGCGCTCTACGCCGCGGAAGGTGGGCGACAAGCTGGTCGACAA
>JABEVL010000052.1 GCA_013043995.1 Spirochaetales bacterium
CTCTTCAGCAGACCCTCGAAGCCGCTGGTTACAAGAACTAATTTCCTTTAGGAAGAACGGCCCACCCTTCGGGGTGGGCTTTTTTTTTGTTTCGAGCTTGAGGTAAAATTTTCGGCAGGCGTTTCCTGCGTTTTTGTTTTGACCTTCGCCGGTGACTCCGCTCCGTTCTCGCCTGGACCATTCAGCGGAGCTACGATAGACTCTCGACGATTTCGCGGAGCTTTGCGGCGGCAGCTTTCCAGTTTTGTTCGGAATGAGGTTTGGATTCTGCGTTTTCGGGTACATGAAGCCGTCGATCGACTAACCCACAACCCCGAGGTCTCTATCGGCGACCTCGCTCAGGGGCTGGGGTATACGACCAGGCCCACTTTGTCCACGAGTTCAAACGGATGACGGGCTTGTCCCCTGATCGGTACAAAAAGTCCTAGGAGTCCTTGCTGGACAAAAACGTACACGTGCGGGGGATCAACGCAGGGAACGTGATTTCCTCCAGCCCTTACGTTGGAAGGCTCCGTAGCCGATCAGGGCAATGAGGGCAAACGCAAACCACTGAAAGGTGTAGCTAAGGTTGTTGAGTGACTCGGGCAGGGCCAGTGCGAGGGGTTTGGGCCAAACCGCGCTGGATTTTGAAGGCAAGAGCGAGAGCCACACCGGGGCCAGCGGGTAGGGCAGGGTTGGTGCGATTTTGGGCAAGTCGACGAGGTACCAACGGTTCGGATCGTCGGCCCGAAGCTTGGCCCAAAAGCTTGAGACTTTTTGAGGGGCTTGAAGCGTCGCTTTTAGCTCCACCTGCCCGCTCGGTAAAGGAATCTCTGCAAGCCTAGCTAGGGCTCCCTCGTCCGAGGCTGGAAACCAACCGCGGTCCACGAGCACCGCTTCTTTGCTTCCGTCGGGGAAAAAGGGCGTCAGCTCGTGGGCGCCGGGAACTCCTTCAAAGGACTGGTCGCGCAAGATCATCCGGTGGCTGGAGTCGAAATGTCCCCCAACCGTGATGCGCCTATGGAGGAACTCCAACGGCGAGGCTTGCACTTCGTTCCAGGAAAGAGCCGGTTCGGCAAAATCGGCCCGAATAACCCGCCTGTCCGTCTCGTGTTCCTTCCATCGGGCGAACTGCCAGATGCCTAGGGTTGTGAAAAGTCCTGCCAGGACAAGGATCAGAAATGTCGGGAGGCTTCTTTTCCCTGTGAATAAAAAGAATAAAAAAGTCATAAGGGGAAGTTACAGCCTAAACAGCCTGGATAAAAGTCCTATCCAGGCTTTTTGGCAAATCTGTCAGTTTTGATCAGGGTCGGGACACGCCGAGTTGTTGGCGTCCATGGGGTTGATCCCGTTCAGGTTGGTGTCGATTCCTTCCAGAAGCGGAATTCGCATGCCGTAGAACGAGCGCCAAACAAAAATCAGGGCCGCCGCCAAAAACACTCCCCCGATCCAGGGCGCGATTCTTTGAAAGCTGGGGCTCAGGGCGATTTCCATCGCCAAAAGACCGAACAGGGTGGTGAACTTGATGATGGGGTTCATGGCGACCGAGCTTGTGTCTTTAAACGGGTCGCCAACGGTGTCGCCGATCACGGAAGCTGCGTGAAGGGGCGTGTTTTTGAGACCCAGGTCCACCTCGACGATCTTTTTGGCGTTATCCCAGGCGCCACCGGCGTTGGCCATGAAGATGGCCTGGAACAGTCCAAAAACTGAAATGCCGATCAGGTAGCTGACAAAAAAGGAAACAGGATGGTAGTCGTTTCCGCCCTGCGGCGAGGCCAGAAAGGCGAACGCCAGAGCGAAGAAGAAAACCCCCAGGAAAATATTGAACATCCCCTTTTGGGCGTACTGGGTACAGATTCTGACGACACTTTTAGAGTTTTCGGTCGACGCTTTCTTTTCGGCGTTGGGGTCCAGATGGATGTGCCTTTTGATAAACGCCACGGCACGGTAAGAGCCCGTGATCACTGCCTGCATGCTGGCCCCGCTAAACCAGTAGATAACGGCTCCGCCAGCTAGAAATCCAAAGAGGGTAAAGGGATTCAAAATGCTGAGGATGCCTTCGATCGTGTTTCCCGGGGAAAATTGCGTCATGTAGTTTTGAATGACGAGGATCAGGCTGAACACCATCGTCGTGGCCCCCACCACGGCGGTGGCGATCAGGACAGGTTTAGCCGTCGCTTTGAACGTGTTGCCCGCGCCGTCGTTGACTTCCAGCAGGTGCTTGGCGTTTTCAAAGTCGGGCCTAAAGCCATAGTCGCGTTCGATTTCTTCGGCGGCGCCGGGGGTCTCTTCGATGAGCGAAAGTTCATAGACCGATTGCGCGTTGTCGGTGACGGGGCCGTAGCTGTCGACGGCGATCGTCACGGGGCCCATCCCCAAAAAGCCGAAGGCCACAAGGCCGAACGCAAAGACCGCGGGGAAAGAAACAATCGTTGCCAGACCGGCCAGGCTCGTGAAATACGCTCCAGCCATGAGACCCGTAATAAGCAGCCCGATCCAGAACGCTGAAAAGTTTCCGCTGACCAAGCCCGACAGGATGTTGAGGCTTGCTCCGCCTTCCTGGGAGGCCGCGACGATTTCGCGGACGTGGCCAGACTTGGGCGAGGTGAAGATCTTGGTGAACTCGGGGATCAGGGCCGCTCCCAGGGTGCCGCAGCTGATAATCGTCGCCAGGATCCACCATAAGCCGCTTCCCAGCGGGCCCAGCTGGAGGGCGCTGACGGCGTAGGTGACGCCGATCGACAAAACTGCCGCGATCCAGATCAGGTTCGTCAAAGGGCGTTCTGTGTCAAACTCCTTTTTTTTGCCAAAAAGAATCTGCGACAGACCGCCGTTCAAAAAGTAGGCCGCCAGCGACGTTAAAAGCATGAGCACCCGCATCGAAAAAATCCAAACTAAAAGCTGAAGTTGAAGCCCTTCCCGGGTGAGACCCACAGCTCCCGCAAGGTTCTGTCCCAGCGTTGTTGTCGGCAGGACGCCCAAAAGGATGAAGCTGATGAGCGCTACCCCCGTTACCCCGTAGGTTTCAAAGCCGTCGGCCGTTGGGCCCACACTGTCGCCCGCGTTGTCACCCGTGCAGTCGGCGATGACACCAGGATTCCGCGGGTCATCTTCTTTAATGCCAAAGACGATTTTCATCAGGTCGCTGCCGATGTCGGCAATTTTTGTGAAAATCCCGCCGGCGACCCGCAGGGCCGACGCACCGAGGGATTCACCGATGGCAAAACCAATGAAACAGTACCCGGCGAGTCCCCCAGGCACAAAAAGCAGGATGGAAAGCATCAGGATCAGTTCGACACTGACGAGCAAGACGCCGATGCTCATCCCCGAACGCAGGGGGATGTTCAATACCTTGAGGGGTTGGCGTTCCAAGGAAGCAAAGGCCGTGCGGGCGTTCGCCAAGGTGTTCATGCGGATTCCAAACCAGGCGACGAGGTAACTTCCCAAAATCCCGATCACCGAAAAACCCAAAATAATGGCAACGTCGGTCCAGGGCATCGAACGCAGAAAACCAAAATAAAAACCGATGCACACGGCGATAAAAACTTCCAGCAGGATCAAAAGCCTTCCTTGTTGAAGGAGGTAGGTCTTGCAGGTCGTAAAGATCAGGCTGCCAATTTCTTTCATCGCCTTGTGAACGGGACGTCCCCGTTCAGAGAAAAACACCCATAAACCAAACGCCAAGCCCAAAACACAAACAACCAGCCCTAGGGCCAGTCCATTGAACGCCTCGGGAGTCAAAACAGGTACTTTGAGATCCGCCTCGCTGGCAAAGAGCGTCGAAACACCCCCGCCGGCGAACAATAAAAGCAGGAACAACCAGAACCGTAAACGGTTTTGAACGAACATGAAGGCCTCCTGCAACCCATTGTAGACCCAAAACCTCCCTTGATTATTAAAAAATTATTGATTTCTTTTTTGAGCGGCCTTGCTTCCCGGGACTTCCTCACGCACAGAAAGCCCCTACCGCGTTCTTGGGCTAGAACTGCAAGGTGGCGTCCAGGTTGTTGCTTCCTGTTCCGCTGTAGGCATACAAGGTGGAGAACGAGACGTTCGACAGGGGAATATCATGAAGTGCCATTTCAAAAAATGACTGGGTATCTAAGGAAAAGTTCTCCACAGAAGTGGACACGTCGGCTTGGCTGCCTGCTACTGCTGCCGTGACCCAGGCCGGCAAGACGATCGTCGGGTTTGCAGAGACCAGACTCAGGGAAAAGGTACTGCTGCCATTGGCAGGAACAATAAGAACCTGGTACAGGTTGGCGCCTGAAACGGCTGATAACGTCAGAGTTCCGCTTGAATACGTCGGGGCCACCGCGGGCCCCCCGGTGATGGGGGAACCCGTTAAAGTCGGGAGAGTCATATTTGAGCTCAGAGAAGAGACCTCGGCTCCTAGAGCGTCGTTAATCCCCATGTAGCCATCTGAAGTATTGAAAGTGGCGTGACTAGCCACCGCAACGAGGGTAGAAGCCGGGGGCGCGGCGACAGGGACCGCTCCCGACAGAGGTGAATAATTGGTGGACAAAAGTACATTATTGTTGGAAGTTTCATAGTAAACGCTGGCACTGCTCCCGCCAGTAAAAGTGACATCGGGGTTGGTGGTCAGTTGAACCGTCCCCAGGTTTGCGGTAGGACCCGAAAGGTTCACATTCGACATCCAGGCGGTGGCGATCGGAAACTGGGTCGTCGAAGACAACTCGTCAATACGAACACTCGAGGTCGAAGTGAACCCGGAACCCCCCATAGTCAAGGATGAGCCACCCGTCGAATATGTCGCCGTTGTGCTGCTGGACCCTCCTGAAAATGCAACGGTAAAGCAAATTGGAGTACCTGCAGGCAGCTCAACCCCGTTCTGATCCGTCAGCTTTAAGGTAATAGTGACGGAATTTGACGTTGTGCTCACTAAAGGAGACAGGTCAAAGGAAACTACAGGAGGGTTTCCGGCGTCGACCGGCATCGACTGGAAGAAGACCACTTTGTAACCTGGTTTGGAGATCCCAAAATCCGCAGTCAAGGTGCCCGTGTTCTGGCTCAAAGGAATCGAAAAAGTTCCGTCCGAGACCGTGGTAGCGGTTTGGCTTCCCCAGTAGACCGTGGCACCGGCCAGCGGGGCACTTGTTGAACCGTCGTAGAGGGTACCCTTGAGGCTGGTGGCGGTCCCAGCGCCGCCGCTGTTCGAATTTGAGGCGGTGGTTGTCGGGCTTTGACAACCGAGTATCAAAAACACCGCGCACAACACCAAGAGCATTCTACTTTCTGCAGTCATAACGCTGTCTCCGTTTTCTTGAAACTTTTCAACGATGTCCCGGGAGGAAACTGATGGGGAAATTGGCCCCTTACGAAGGCCTAAGTAAGGCCACCCATTCCAAGGACGGGGCGGGTCAATAACCTGAAGTGAAACCTTAGACCCTAGAATCTGAAACGTCAATAATAAGTTTGTAATTATTAAGTCAATTTCATTGTCAGAAGTTTTAGCTTTCCCGGAAAGGGCGGCCGTGCTCCGTTCCACGAGCGGAGTTGCCCGAACTTCAACTTCGGTTCTTGAACAAACCTTTTTGGGCAGAGCAGGCGGGTTGGACAGCACGTCCTCGGCTTGATTGTTCCTTGCATCTGGGGTATCAGGCAAAGGGAGCGTCGGCGGAAGGCTGCACGCCCACACGAGGAAGCGAAGATCGATGGAAAAGACCGGAAATTCGC
>JABEVL010000053.1 GCA_013043995.1 Spirochaetales bacterium
CCTCTGAGTCCAGCACCTTGGTCAGGACGATGTCGTCAAAACGCCTGTACAAAGTCCCGTAGGTCACCAGCTTGGAAAGGTCCATGACTTCCTGGCGTTTGGAAACAAATTCAGGGCGGCTGATTTCGATCGAAGAGATGTAGTTGATCAGAAGCATCTTTTGGACCGACGCCGGGGAAAAGGAATCAAAGAAAATGCCGTACTGCTCAACGTCGTCGGCCAGCTTGAATTTGTTGAGTTTCTTGTTGCTCTTGATGAAGAAGTTGATCCCTTCTTCGTTGAAGATGATTTTGATGGGGAGTTCTAGAATCTTCTTTCGTTTTTCAGTCGCCAAAACGTGAACTCCTACCAGTGTTCAAAGCTCACGATGCGGCTTTTAGCAAGCCGTTCATGGCCCGTGGGTTTCTCGTCAGAATGTCCTAAAATCAAGAGCAGAACAACCCGCATACCGTAGGGAACCGTCAGCAGGTCCCGGATTTCGTTTTCATCAAAGGTGGTGTTGATGCAACAGGCCAAGCCTTCGTCCACGGCCTGCAATGCCATAAATGCCGCAGCAAAGCTCAGGTCGATGGGGTACGCCGTCTGCCCGTTGGGCATCTTGTAGTCGATGTTCGTACTGCAAACGGCCACGTGGACAGGAGCCTGGACGATCCAAGGCTCATTGTAGGCCGCTTGCGATATAAGCTGACGCTTGGCCAGATCGCGAACCACGACAAAACGCCAAGGTTGACGATTTTTTGCCGAGGGGGCCAGACGCCCCGCCTCAAGGATACGGTCCACAACATCATCGGCTACCTCGCGATCGAGGAAACTGTGTGGACTAAACCGGCTACGGATGACCGCTAAGATGTCTTTCATGACTTTGTAACTAGTATACACGAACTTGCACGGGTGTCAAAGATGTCCTATCTTGAACCGATGAAATGCTTTGTCGGTGCGGTCATTCTGTGTTTGGGCCTGGCGGGAGCGGCTCTGGCGGCCCCCCTTTCCCCCCGCCCTGAAGGTTCCGCGGCGGAACTCCAGGAATTAGGGCACCTCGCCGGGGAACTGGACAAGGCCAAGGTTCCCTACACCCGGGAAAGCTACTCCAATCTTGCACACTCCCATTCTTTTGCGTACAGCCTCGTTGCCTCCATCGCGGGAAAAAGTCCCGACCGTTTGGTTCTGGTTGTCCCCGTCGATACCTCGGCGGCAAAGAACGCCCAAACCGGACTCTCTTGGGGTCTGGAGGTGTGCCGAAAATGGGCCAAGGTTGCCCCGCCTCTCAGTCTGACTGTTTTTTTTGCAGGAGCCGAACGGAACACGGGGACCAGGACACCGTTGAGTTCCTTGCAGTTCCTCGAAAATTTTTTTCCCTCGGAGCCTGCGGCGGTACTGATTCTTGACGTCGACGAGTCTTCCGGCAGCCTGGAGTTGGTTCCGGTTTCGGGTGCTTCGATCACCCCCCTGTGGCTGCTGAAATCCTGGCTTGAAGCCTTCAGGAGCGCAGGCTTTGCGGTCCAGCTCGCAGGAAGCCAACCCCAAATTTTCCGTTTTGACATCCCCGAAAAGCGCACCCTAGCTCAGCCGTGGTTCAATAGAGGTTTTTCGACCCTTCTGGTTCAAAATTCTCCAAGTTCTCAAACCCGAGACACCCGGCAAGACTTTCTAGTGTCCCTGACGAACTTCATGAACCAGTATTCTCGCGGCCTGCCCTCTTCAGGGGACAGAAACTACATCGTTTTTGACGCAGGTTGGGGGGCTTTCTTTTTGCCCCAGGGGTACTATCTGGGAGCTCTTTTGTTGACGGCCTTTCTGCTGACGCTCCTGTTCCTGGTTCGTGCCCCGAAACGCGGAATCGACCTTGCCTCCTGGCGGGCCTCGGCCTGGCAGATCCCTGTCTCTTTTTTCTTTTTGTTCCTGTTTCTCGTGCTGGCGACCAGCATTTTGAATTCGCTTTTTGTTTTAAGAAATTTTACCTCGTTTTGGCGGTACGAACCCCTGCCGACCCTGGCCCTCAAACTTAGCCTGACCCTGTCGTTGTATTTTTTGTTCTTTTTTCAGTTTCGGCGCCTGCCCCTTTCGCGCTGGTCAAAGTTTTACAGCTATTCGGCCCTGTTCGTCCTGGCTCTGGAAACCCTCTCGGCAGCGGCGATCGAACTTTCCTTCTCTTTTTACTTTCTCTGGGCTCTGGTCTTTGCCGTGCTCTTTCATTTGACACCACGCCGAGGCCTTAAAATCCTCTTTTTCGCTTTGGCTCCCTTGTGGTTTGTCAAAGCGGTCGCAGAGATCTTTTGGCTCTACCCAGACCCCATTCTGACAAGACTGATCCTGATTTCTACGCCTGTGGGCAACCTGGGCTTTTCTCTGCTTCTTTTTCCCTTTCTGCTTTTGGCCCACTCCTTTCATTACCAACGCCACCAACGCCAGGAACGCAATGAAAAGCACCGTATTCGAGTACTTATGATGTTTTGGACCGCTTTGTCGGCGGCTCTGGTTCTTCTTGTCCTCGACCTCAACCCCTTTCAAAAAGTTCAAGCTCCCCTGAATTGGAACGAAACGATGAACCTCAACACCCGGCAAGACGACCTTGTCGTTTCGTCACCCATTTTATGGGACAGGCTGGGCGCTCGCCTGGACGGCCGTCCGATCACGATACCGGCCCACCGTCAAAGAGCCAACCTCGCTCTCCCTTTCCAGGGCGACATCGTTGAAACCCGATTAACTTCGCGGGCGTTTTTGGACAGGACGGTCTGGTCCTTGAACATCCGGACTTTCGGACAGGCCAGCAATCTGCAAATTCTGTTAAATGCCGACAACCCTGTGGTTGTCTACGACTGCAATTTTCCGTTTCAGCTCGAGAACGCCAGCAAGCGTGTAAGGATTTTCATCGGTGCAAACCCGCCGCAAAACCTGGATTTGAGGATGACCCTTGCCCAGGACGCGCGTGCCCAACTGGACCTGGACTTTGATTTTTCCCCCTCTCCCCACGTGGTTCAGCTGCGGACCGAACGTTTTCAGGTCAGAAGCACCCTCAGGGTTCATGACAAGATCCGGTTGAAACCATGACCCCGCTTTTCTTTCACGTCGATTTGGATGCTTTTTTTGCGGCGGTCGAGCAGCTCGACCACCCCGAGTGGCGAGGTCGACCCGTCATCGTAGGTGCTGAACCGGGCCGCAGGGGCGTCGTGGCCACCTGCTCCTACGAGGCGAGGTCTTGCGGAGTGCGCTCAGGGATGCCTTCCAGCCAGGCCTGGAAACTCTGCCCCCACGGCGTCTACGCCCCTCCGCGTTTTGACAGGTACAGCGAAGTCTCACAGATGTTCCTTCGGGAGCTGAATTCTTTTTCTCCGCGGGTTCATCAGGCTTCGATCGACGAGGCCTACCTGGACATGACGGGCACCGCGAACCTTTTTGGCAACGCCCGTCAGGCCGGTCAGCTTTTGAAAGATCGTGTCCGGGCTGCAACGGGTCTGACCATTTCTGTGGGAGCGGCTCCTACGGCCTACCTGGCCAAAATCGCCTCGGACTGGCAAAAACCCGACGGTTTGTTTGTGCTGGAGGCTGGCCAGATCGACGATTTCTTAGAAGTCCTGCCCCTAAAGAAACTCCACGGTTGCGGGGAAAAAACCCGGGAGCTTTTGGCAAGCGGGGGTATTCGTACCGTGCACGACCTGCGAAAAACCCCGTTGAACGTTCTCGAGCGCCTTGTCGGCACGGGCCAGGCCTCATTTCTGAGTCTAGCCTGCCGCGGTGAGGCGGAATACGGCAGTTTTCAACCCGCAAAGAGTCACACCGTTTCTGCAGAAACGACCTTTGAAGAGGACACGTCCAACAAGGAAATACTGCTGGACGCGCTTTTAAGGCTGGCGCACGAAGTCATGTTTCGAGCCCGGTCCGAAGGACTGAAAAGCCGCACTCCCAGCCTCAAGCTCAGGACTCAGGACTTTTCAACGCACAGTGCCCAAAAGACCCTGCCGTCTCCGATAGCTTCGATGGACGAGCTCTTCATGCAAGCCCGGTCGCTTTTGACGGCCCTGTGGAACGGCCACACGCCTGTGCGACTCGTTGGAGTCGGCTTGTCCAGTCTGGAAAAAGGCGAGCCCGAAGAAAGTCCCGAGCTTTTCGAAGACAAAAAGCTGAAACAAAGTCAGGTCGAGAAGGCCGTTTTGGCACTTTCACAACGAGGGCATACGTTGAACAAGGCCCGGATCTTTAAAAAAAACGATCCACGCCGTTAACCCTCGACGCGACGTTACCGGGCGCCCCCCAAACCCTGCCGCTTGTTCCAGGGCAAAAATGCAAGAGTCAAAAATTGTGTTCCGGTGGAGTATTCATGAATTTATACTTTCAGGTCCCACCCTTCGTTCTCAAGGCACATTGGAAGCCGAATAGCCGCAAAAAAAAGTTCAATCATGCCTCAATTAATCCTTTTTTTCCTCAAGGTATAATTTTCCCTGAAACAGAAAATCTTCTAAAATATTGATTAGAAGAAGTAGGTTCCCCAGCAAATAGCGCAAAATTCAAGAAAGGATAAAATCGCCTTTGTGCCGGATTATTCCTAAAAAAATTGGCCAGGCTCATCGATTGATCGATATGAATTACGGGTGCAGAGCTCCGGGGATTCCGCGCGTAAAACTTCTTC
>JABEVL010000054.1 GCA_013043995.1 Spirochaetales bacterium
GAGCCATCCCAGAGACCGCGACCTGCCCCGTTTTAAGGGTCAGGGTAAAGAGTTCATCGACACTTTTTTCTTGCGTTAACGCAGCGAGGACCTCGATAAAAAAGCTGTTGACCTCAGGATCCTGAAAGCCCAAAACTGCCGCGTGTTCCGCGTAGGCGGCGATGCCTTTTAGACCGTAGGTGACCAGCTCCTTCAAAGAACGGAGATCTTCATTGCTTGTTTCCAGCACACCCACCTGGGCGGCCTTGATCTTGCACTCTTCGTCAGTTTGTCCCTTCCAAGTCACGTAGGGGTTTTGAATTTTAGCCGCAGCAGGCGGGAGGATTTGATCCCGACGCGCCAATACTTCACGCGTCAGCGCTCGAATCCTTTCTTCGTCAAAGTTGGCGTTGGTGATGGTGGCAAAAAGAGCCTGGGCGATCAAACGAGCGCAAGACTGAATCTGGGCTTGGCCTGCCATTTGGGCGGCTATACTCAGAGCCTTGAGCGACCAGATCAGCAGATCCTGCTCCTGGGCGGTTTCGGGTGTTTTTCCGCAGACTCCCCTGATGGTGCACCCCACACCTTTTGAAGCTTCTTGGCATTGAAAACAAAACATCTTCACTTCCTCCTTTGGAAATCTCAGGGTTTCTTGATTTTTTGCTTGAAACCCTGACTTTTTCATCGACACTTGATACTATAGGTAAGTAAGCGCATACTTACCGTAACTCCGGTGACGCTTTCTGCCAAAAAGGAGTCGAAGTGGAATTTTGGAACCAGATTGAACTCTTTGCCCGAGCTGGGGAAAAAGAAAGCCTGCGTTTTTTGGCCGCATGTCCGGGCAGGCGCGAAAACCACGGCAAGGGCGAGATCCTGCATTTTGAAGGCGACGTGCTGGGGGCCCTCGAGGTCCTCCTAAAAGGGAGGGTTGAAACAAGGCTTCCCGGTGAAAATGGAGACGATGGTTTGGCCGCCGCTTGGCTTGATGGTCCGACCTGCCTTGCTCCCGCCCCGACCTTCGCCCAGCCGCCTCTTTCACCTGTCAGAATGATTGCCCTCACCGAGGTTGAGATTCACGCCTGGAATACCGACGAAGTCTTGGCCTTTGCAGGAAGAAATCCAGTTTTTTTACGCGCCTTGCTCGCCACAGTGGCGGGAAAGCTCGCTTTTTTGGCCGAACGCCTGCGCGAGCAGAATAGTTTATCCTTAAAGCGGAAGATTCTGAGCTACCTGCATTCTCTTCCGATCGAGTCGGACAGTACCGGAATCTTTGTCCGTTTGCCCCTGAGCAAAGAAGCGCTGGCTGGTTACTTCGGCGTGGCACGGCCTTCCCTGTCCCGCTGTTTGAAACGTATGGAGACTGAAGTTCAGCTTCAAGTGACAGGGAGAATCGTTCGCTGGATCAAGCCTGGGGAGTCCTTCTGATGCTTTCTGAAAAGCAAAAAGCCATCCTCAAGGCAACTTTGGCCACGGTGGAGCGTGAAGGCGTGACCGGTTTCACGATGAAAAAAGTCGCTTCCGAAATCGGTGTCACGGATGCGTCCCTTTACAAACACTTTCAGGATAAAACCCAGATTTTCGCCGCACTTGCCGAGCTTTTTAGGGAAGAAACCCTCGAGTCTCTGGTCAGAATTGCCAACACGGAAGGCGTATCCTCTTTAGAAAAACTGGAAACCTTCGTCATGGAAAGGGCCCGTCAGTTTCAGTCCGAACCGGCTTTAACCGCTGTTCTCTTCAGTGAAGAACTCTTTCGAAGTGAACCCCAAGTCGCCGCCATCAACCTGGATACCCTTGAACGTCACGCCCAGATTCTTTTAAGCCTTATTTCAGCGGCTCAACGCAACGGCCAACTGCGTTCCGACATTCCCGCCGAACACATCCTTGTCCTGCTGACGGGACCGATTCGTCTTTTGGTCGGCAAGTGGAAGGCCGGGGAGTCTGAGGTCTCCTTGGAACAGAGCATCAGCATTTTTTGGCAGACCTTTCTTAAACTTTTAAAGTCATCTTGACAGAAGTTTGGTAAGTTAGTATTTACTTACCAAGGAGCTCAACGATGAAACGAATTGTCATAGATGAAGAAAAGTGCGATGGTTGCGGCCTGTGCGTCACGGGTTGCCACGAAGGGGCCTTGGCCATCGTCGAAGGGAAGGCCAGGCTCGTTCACGAAAACTTTTGCGACGGGCTGGGCTCTTGCATCGGCGAGTGTCCTCAAGGCGCGATCAGTTTTGTTCTAGTTGGGGATCAAGCTGAGGGAAGGGACAATACCCCAAGCCTTTTTCAACACGCCCCCCAGCGGCGCAATCATCAATGGCCCGTGCAGTTTAATCTTGTCCCGGTTGGTGCGCCGTTCCTGGAAAACGCCGATCTTCTGATCTGTGCCGATTGCGTCCCTTTTGCGATGCCCGGTTTTTATCAAACCCTTTTGACGGGAAAAGCCGTTCTTGTCGGTTGCCCTAAGTTCGACAACGTGAACGCTTATCTTGAAAAGCTCACGAGGATCTTTCAGGAAAGACCGATCCGCTCCGTCACCCTCGCACGGATGGAAGTTCCCTGTTGTTCCGGGCTGGCACGCCTGGCTCAGATCGCCTTGAACACTGTGTCAAAAAAGATTCCCTATACTGAGGTGACTGTGGGTATAGATGGAACGATCCTGGCTACACAATCACCGCTTAGCAGCGTCGCACTACCCTAGAAGCCCTAAATTTGCTATCATCACCCCATGATGGACAGACTGCGTGAGGTGTTACTCAAATACCCGTTGGCGAGCCAACGTTTCCTAGAAATCCTTCCGGGCTTTGTGAGTTGGAATTTTATTCTCTTTCCAGTTTGGGGTGCGCTTTTTTTCCCTGAACTTGTCGGTGTTTTTCTTTTGACGTTTTACCTCTACTGGCTTTACCGATCGGGCATCACGGCCTTTCGAGCCTGGGTGTCGTATCAAAAAATCCGTGAAGAGAAAAGCAGGGACTTTCTAGGCGAGCTGGCCCGGCTTAAGAACGCCGACCGTGTGCGTCACATCGTCGTGATCCCGACCTACAATGAGCCCGTTGAAACCTTAGTCAGGACCCTGGACGCCTTGGCTGTCCAAACCCTGGGTCCAGAAAAAATCATCCCAGTGGTCGCCTTTGAAGAAAGGGCGGGGGAGACCATCAACGCCCCCCGCGAGCTTTTGATTCGTCAGAAATTTGCTTCTGTTTTCCCCAGGTTGATCTTTACCTACCATCCCAGCGCCTTAGCCGGCGAGGTTGTGGGAAAGTCTTCGAACATGGCCTGGGCCGCTCGTGAGCTGAACCAGCTCGTTGAAAAGGAGGAGACCTGGGATCGGGATTTTTTGACGATCTCTTCGGCCGATGCCGACGTGTGTTTTCATCCCAGCCACTTTGCCGCCCTCAGCTGGTATTTTTTGACAAGCTCTCAGCCCCACCGCCGCATTTGGCAGGGTGCTATGATGTTTTACAACAACATCGACCGCATTCCGATGTTCATGCGGGTTTTCAATCGGCTGTTCACCGTGGTGGCCATCAGCGGTTTGCGCCGTCAGGACGGGATGTTGAACTTTTCCACTTACAGTTTGAGCTGGAAGCTTTTGGAAGATATCGGCTTCTGGGACGTGGACGTGATCCCCGAGGATTTCAGGATTTTCTTTAAGGCGTACTTTGGCACGAAAGGGACAACGCGGGTAGAACCGATCTACCTTCCTGTCCTTGCCGACGCCGCCGAAGCTCGAGGTTTCTGGCCAACCTTCGTCAACACCTACCAGCAGGTCAAACGATGGGCCTGGGGTTGCAGCGACGACGCCTACATCCTGAAAAGATGGGCCAAGGACAAGGAGATCCCCTTTTGGGAAAAATCCATTCGGGTTTTACGGGTGTTGGAAATTCATTTTCTTTGGCCCGTGAACTGGTTTTTGCTGACGGTAAGCCTTCCCATTCTCGGGCTCCTGAACAAGCAATTTATGAGTACTCCCTTTGGGCAACTTCTTCCAGACCTCGCAGGGTGGATCCTGTCTCCGACAGTTTTGGCCTTGTTGGTGTTTCTTTTTGTCGACCTTCGTTCCCAGCCCAACTTTCGCCATCTGCCGTTGTGGAGAAAAATGCTCTACCCGGTAGAACTTTTTGTGATCACTCCCATATCGGGTCTGCTCTTTTCGGCCCTGCCCGGGCTGGAAGCTCACACGCGCCTCCTTCTGGGTAAGTACATCGAATATCGGGTGACCGAGAAAATCTAAGAGGATTTCATCAATGGGAATCCGAAGGTCGATGAAGAGCCGTAAGCTTGAAGTGCCTTTCAAGGAAAGTTTTGCTTACAGCAAGGGGTCCATACCATGTCACCAAGTATTGTCACAATGTCGAGCAAGGGACAAGTGACGATCCCCCGTACGGTACGGGATGCCCTTGGGCTCGAACAGGGGGATCCGCTCCTCTTCGAGGAGCGGGACGGTCTTGTCGTCATCCGTAAGCGGCCCCGGCCGGACCCGGTCCGGGATGCGAGTGTGGGCGCCACACTCACCGAATGGGAAGATAAGCTCGATGACGAGCTGTAAACCCGGGGACATCGTCGATCTCCCCTTTCCCGTCATCGCCACCCCCGAAAAGAAGCTCAGGCCGACCTTGGTCCTCACTGGTTCCGCTTTCCAGGCGAACTCGGGCGCGGTGGGCATGATGATGGTGACGAGCGCCGAGCGCGGCAGCTGGGACAACGATATCGAATTGTCCTTCGGGAAGAATCTGGACGAGGGGATGCGAAGATGAATACCTATAATCTGAACTCTGCGACCCCTCCCGCCCTCGTCTTCGAGCGCCTCCGCCGTGCCGATTCCCGCCTCTCGCACCGGCGGCTTTTGCCGGCGGGAAGCTGAACTGGTCGTCCTTGAAGGAAGAAGCAATTTATGAGTACTCCCTTTGGGCAACTTCTTCCAGAGCTCGCAGGGCGGATCCTGTCTCCGATACACTTCTGGAAAGAGGGAGGAGAAGTTTTAAATGATATTAAAAGAGCTTGAACCGTATCAATGCACCGCAGTAGATGGAACCATGGATTTGTATAGAAAGATTGGTTTTAGTGCCATTCTTTTCCTTCCAGGTAAGGGCAAAACGCTCACCATGCTTGCGATAATTGAAAGATCGTTCAAAGAGCTTGGGGTTGAGGTTTGCATTGGGATTGTCCCAAAAAGCATTATCCCGACATGGAAACGTGAGATTGAACGAAGTACAGATTTTGGCGAAAGCATTGACTATGTTGAAATTGGAGCTGCTGGCGTAGCTAGTTTCGATATAAAGAAACTTGTGAGAAAAACAATAGTTTTCATAAGGACCGAGGCGTTCCAGACCAAGGGTAAGGCATTAAGTGTTCTTATGACAAAGTTCTCATTTCAAAGGGAATGTATGTGCTTCATTGATGAAAGTTCCATGATCAAAAACCCAAAAAGCAACAGATCGAGCTTCATTAGGGGTTCTACTAGGCTAATAAAATATAGAACCATTCTAACTGGAAGCCCGGTAACGAAAAATATCAGTGACCTTTGGGCGCAGTTTGATTTTTTGAAACCTAGGTTTTTCGGCGTAGCTTTTAGCACTTTTGATAGAATGTACAACGTCAAGAGGTCCGTCAGAATCAACGAAGAGGGAGCGACCAGAACGGTCAATCAGTCTATGGCCGACGTTGCCCTGTTGCGGAAAAAGGCTTCAACTGAATTATTCAAGAGTGATGCTTGGCGAAAGCTCACCGAGGAGGCCGTTGTTTTAGAAAAGGAATTGAACGACGTGGCGGAGTTGGTTAGGAATGAGGTTTATATTAAAACAAACCCGCTCTGTTTCTTCTCTCCAAAGGAATCAGAAGTCCCCTCAGAAGAGGAGCTTTTTGTAGAAATGAACAAGGAGGAGAAAGAAGCCTATGTCAGCATGAAGCGGGATCTTTTTGCTATAGCACAATCTGGCCAGGTTGTTAATATCAGCACAAGGACTGGAGTATTCCAGAAGTCAAGGCAGATTACAGGAGGGTTTCTTGATCGAGAAAATCAAATTTGCAAAGTTCCGTCAAAATTACAGACACTTTTGGATTTTATCGACGATTCAGAAGAACAGGCCATCATTACCTCTTCCTACATTGCTCCATGTAAGCTCATTTATGAGACATTATCAGAAAAGAAATGCGACATGGTTCATGGGGAACGCTCAGACCGAGACAATCAGCAAGCCATAAGCAGGTTTGTCAACAAGGAGGTTCAATACCTTGTAGCCTCTACAAGCTATATTTCCAAGGGTATCGACGGATTACAGATTTCTCAGTTGATGATTTTCTACGATGTTCCGACGCAAGACTTTGACCAAGTTAAGCGGCGCATATTTAGAAAGGGCCAGACAGGGAACCCAAGGTTTATCATCCTGACATCCGTAAATACGATAGATGAACGATGCTATTCTATGTTAAAATCTGGTGAAGATATTGCGTCTTCTATTTTCAATTATTCCGATGAAGATTTTGTCAATGCTTTCTAAATGGTACGAGGGTCCGCCTTGGAAGACCCTGCCGGGTGACTGAAAAATTTAGGAACCTCCTAAGATAATGTTGGATGGACGCCTCGCGTGGAAGATAAATAAAAATGCCAATCATCCATGCTTGGCATAACTCACTTGAATTGTTTGAATTTTCCATCAGCAATAATCCACTTTGAAATCTTCTGAAAAAGTTCATCCATGTTTTTATTTTTTTTCGCCTTTTTTATAGCGAATTCCCAGACAAAAATAATTCTATAATTTTGCTTTTTGAGCACTTTAATTGTCATTATATCTCTATCTCTATTTTTCTGAGTTTTATCATTCCAAAAAGCAAATCGCGTTTTTGGCAACCTAAACCATTGGCAATTATGACCATGCCAAAATCATCCATTTATAAATATGACATAGGGCGGTTTTTCCTTTTGGTATTGCCTTGATAACAACACCGTAAAAGGCCGCCCTTTTTATGTCAAAAGCGGAACTGGTGAACCGGTGATTTCCGGAACTTTATCAC
>JABEVL010000055.1 GCA_013043995.1 Spirochaetales bacterium
GCCGATGATGGGTTTGAGGCCTTGTTTTTTGGCTTCTTTCCAGAACTTGAGGGCTCCGAAGAGGTTGCCGTGGTCGGTGATGGCCAAGGCCGGCAGGCCGAGGGCCTTGGCCTTGGCGATCAGACGGGAGACGCTCGCCGCTCCGTCCAAAAGAGAAAAATCACTGTGACAGTGCAGGGGAACGTACGTCATAAGATCGTTGCTCCTAAAAGACTCTCGATCATCGCGACGGCAACCCGTGCGGTTTGGTTCCTGACGTCAAGCACAGGGTTGACTTCGACAACCTCGGCACTGGTGACGCGACCGCTGGCGGAAAGAGTTTCCATCAGGAGGTGAAGTTCACGGAACGTCATTCCTCCTGGAACTGGAGTACCTACACCCGGTGCCGTTTCTGGGTCGAGGCTGTCCACGTCAAAACTGACGTGAATTTCGTCAACGCGACCGGCGAGGTAACGCAGGGCTTGATCGGCGATGGCAGCGATCCCCTCCCTGTCGATGTCGGCCATGGTCAAAACTTTAACACCAGCTTTTTTCAGGTTCTCTTTTTCGCCAGGGTCTAGGTTCCGTGCGCCCAAAACGACGGCGTTGGCTGGGTCCAGTTTTCGTCCCCGACTGTAAAGATCTTTCAGGGCGGGGTGACCCCAGCCGCAGGACGCCGCTAGGCTCATTCCGTGGACGTTTCCTGACGGACTGGTTTCTGGGGTGTTGAAATCGGCGTGAGCGTCGATCCAGAGTGTTCCCCAGCTATGTTTCTTTTTTTTGTGAAAGGCGCTTAAACCAGCGAGTGTTCCTACTGCAATCGAATGATCGCCCCCTAGAACTAAGGGAAAAGAACCGTCGGTGCAAGCTTGTTCGACGTGTTCAGCCAAACGTCGGCAACCCTGGGTAATAACGTCCAAAAAACGTACACTGGGGTCGCCTGGTTGGGCGTGTTCGGCAATCGCTACTCTCAAAAGCCGGGGTTCTTCTTCGACGGTGTGGCCCAGGCGAACCAAGGCCTCCTTGAGACCGGCGCGACGAAGCGCCGTGGGCCCCATGTCCACACCCCGCAGGTTGGCTCCGAAGTCCATGGGCACGTCAAACAAGCGAATTCTCATGGACGCCAGTATAGAACCAAGCGAGGCAGAAGCCAAGCCAAGCCTGATCTTTTAGACCAGTTTTCTGAGATTCAGTCAAAAGGATCTTCTCGTCGCCAGCTGGTGTAAGAGGGGGAACTTCCACCCAAGAGAGGCAGCGCTCATGTAAAAACCCTTCTTTTTGTTGCCAGAAATCATAAGTGGGTGCACACTATCTTTACAGACCGCACTTCAGTTCGAGGTCACCAGCCTGAACGTCTTCCGACAAGACGTAATACCAGAATTAAGGGAGGAAAAGACCATGAAAAGCCTATTGGGCTCCTTGATCCTTTTCCTAGCAATCTTGACGGGATGCAGTAACCCCGTAGCCTTGTCTTCTTCCGCCGCACCATCGTCCAAAACACCGCTCAACCGCTCCATAACGATGGGCAACTTCACCGGAGACGGTGTCGTCCTTGATATGTGGCAATGGTCCTTCCCGGCCATTCAAGCCGCCTTGCCGCAGGTCGCCGCCGCCGGTTACTCGGCGATCCAGGTTTCACCCGTCCAGGGCACCAAAAACAACACCTCGCTGGCCAACGGCTTTGCCTGGTACTTATTCTACCAGCCCTGTACGCTCACCGTCGGAAACGCCCAACTTGGCAGCGAAGCCCAGTTTCAGAGCCTTTGCGCCGCCGCCAAGAACTACGGGATCAAAATCATCGTCGACGCGGTCCTCAACCAGGTGGCCGACGATGGCACTTCAGGACAGTTTGACCCCGCAGTGTCTTCGAGCATCGCCAACTACGCCTACTTTCACAACCTGGGCACGGTCCAGAACTGGCAAAACCGCTACGACGAGACCCAGCAAAACTTGGGCAACGGCCCCGACTGGGACACCCAGAGCTCGACGGTTCAGCAAATGCAGCTCAATTTCCTGAAGGAGTGCGTGGCTGACGGTGCCGGCGGTTTCCGCTTTGACGCCGCCAAGAGCATCGAAACCGACGTCGGCATCGACCAGGGTCAATCGTACGCCGGCAACTGGTGGGAAACGATGATGAACGGCCTGCCCAACTCGTCGAGCCTGTTCATGTACGGCGAAGTCCTCCAGGACGTCAACGACAACGCGCTGGGCTACCAGCAATTTGTGCGCACCACCAACGTGAACTACCTGAGCCAGGTTTCCTCGGCGATCGATTCCCAGAACCTTTCAACCGCCAACCTGATGAACTTTACCCACGCTGTTTCGGGCAACACCTACAACGACAACCCTTCCAAGATCGTCACCTACATCGAAGACTGGGACAACTACGAAGGTTCAGTCGGCGTGAACACGTCGGGCTTCTCGTACAACAAGCGCCTTTTGGCCAACGCCATCATGGCCAGCCGAGCCAACGCGGTCGATATCGTGTTTGCCCGTCCTAACGAAAACCTTTGGAATGATCCGGTTTTGGTCGCCGTCAATAAATTCAAGAACGCCGCCGCCGGCCAGTCCGAATACCTCCGCAACCCCAGCAACGACAGCGCCGTGCTGATTGTGGAACGCGGAACCCTCGGGATGACCATCATCAACGCCGGAGGATCGGCCTACATCACCTCGGCAACGAACCTGCCCTCGGGGACCTACACCGATATGGGCCCCTCGGGCGCCACGTTCACCGTGTCGAACGGCACCCTGACGGGAACCATGCCCGGCACCACCGCCGTTGTTCTTCAAGCGGGAACTTCGACCCCCACAGCCGCTACCCCGACCTTTAACCCCGTTGCTGGCGCCGTTACGAGCGGAACGACTGTGACCATCAGTTCGTCGACCTCGGGCTCGACCATCTACTACACGACCAACGGCACCACACCGACGACCAGCAGCTCCAGCGGAACCGCGGGTTCGGCATCGGCCAGCGTCACCGTGACTTCGGGCGAAACGATCGAAGCTATCGCCGTTGAATCGGGCTATAACAACAGCGCGGTCGCTAGCGCCGCCTACACGATCGCTTCGGGCTATTCTTCGAACTACTCGACCATGTACCTGCGTGGAAGTATGAATTCGTGGGGAACCACCGCCATGAGCCTGGTTGCCAACAACGTCTGGCAGGTTCAAGTGAGTTTGGCGGCCTCGACAGCTTACTCGTACAAGTACGACGCTACGGGAAACTGGGTCTCGACCAGCAACTGGGGCACTTCGTCAACCTCAGGAATCGCGGCGGTTGGAGGCGGTAATATCAGTTTCACTTCGACAACGGCGGGTACCTACACCTTCCAGTTCAACGATAGTACTCTGGCTTATTCGGTCAGCGGCGGCGCTGTTGCCACCCCCACGTTCAGCCCGGGCTCAGGCGTGATCACTGCCGGAAGCGTTATTACTGTAACCTCGGCCACCCCAAACTCAACCATCTACTACACCACGGACGGATCAACGCCCACAACAAGTAGTTTGAGCGGTGCAGCAGGATCGGCCATTGCCTCGATAACTGTAAGTTCCGCGGAAACGATCAACGCCATTGCCGTCGAAGCGGGCTATACCAACAGTTCGCAAGCTAGTGCCTCTTACACGATTTCAACCTCGACGGGCACCTTCACCATCCAGTTCATCAACAACGGTTCGAGTCAGAGTGTGACCTTTCCAGGGGACGCGAACAATTGGAGTCTCACCGCGAACACTCTGTCGGCGTCACCCAATCAGACCTACAATATTTCGATACCGAACATCGTGACCAGCTCAACCCTGGCGCAAGGGAACAATCCTAACACCTTGGAGCTTCAATTGTGCAACACAGCGTCAGGATGGAGCGGTGCTTGGGGTTTTGCGTCGTGGAGTAAGTCAAGTAATATCAGCTTTAGCAACTCGACAGACACCCAGCTGAGCATCGCTTGCAATCCCGGACAAAACGTGACTTTGACGGTCGATGTAGCCACTTCGACACTTTCGGCGACAGTTCAGTAAGGGTTTTCGCCCCCTGGCCGCAAGGCTGGGGGGTTTTTTGTGTTCTTGGGTTCCCCCATCTTGCTAGTCTTTGCCAGGGGCAGTTTTAGCGGTGAGGTCCTTCCGGGGCTTTTGAAAGCTCAAGGGCAAAGATGCGGCTTTTCCGTTGGTGATTGTAGGTTTGTTGGCGGGCCGGGGGCAAGGTTTCTAAAGTTGTTTCTGTGAAACCCAGCTGCTCAAACCAATCCAAGGTTCGTGTTGTCAGGGCAAAAACGCGCAAAAGACCCTGTTTTCGTGCCTTCTCCATCAAAAAATTGAGGATTTTTCTTCCCATGTTGAGGTGCGAGTAGGTGGGGTTGGTGGCGATGGCCGCCAGTTCGGCCTGACTGCCAAAAACGTGGAGGGCTCCGCAAGCGTGGACAACGCCGTCAATTTCGTAAACGACGTAATCGGCCAAGGCGTTGGTCAGGGTTTCTTCGGTACGGGGAACAAGAACTCCCTGTTCGACCAGGGGCTGCATCAGTCTTAAAACGTCGGAAACGTCCTCAATTCTCATGGGACGGATCGATTCGTATTCGCTCCCATAGACCATCGTACCGATGCCGAGGTTTGAAAAGATCTCTCGCAAAACTGAGCCTTCCAATCGCCCGTCGATGACGTGGGCCCGTTCGCAACCGACCCTGCAAGCCCCCAGGGCCATCTCAAGGTACTTCAGCTCGGCTTCGGCGGCGGGGTCCTCCCACTCGCGGCTGCGGTTCAATCGGAGCACCTCTTCGGCTTCTTCGAGCGATAGACGGGCTACACGGCCGTCACCGGTCAGGACGAGCCCCGGCGGAAGGTTGTACCGC
>JABEVL010000056.1 GCA_013043995.1 Spirochaetales bacterium
AGTAATGATAGCCTTTGAGCCTTCCCCTAGCCGGGTTAAAAACATCTTCATTTGAGTTTTTGTCGTGTTTTGAGCTTCATCCAGGACCACAAAGCAATTTTTGAGACTCCTCCCCCTCATGTAGGCCAAGGGAGCGACTTCGATGACGCGGTTGTCTTCAAGACGCGCAAGGACCTCACCCGGGACGAGGTCTTCCATGGCGTCATAGAGAGGACGCAAATACGGGCTGATCTTTTGAGAAAGGTCGCCGGGCAAAAAACCCAGATTCTCGCCAGCCTCGACAACGGGGCGCGTCAGGATGAGTTTTCTGCGGCGCTTTGACAAGATATCAGCTAAAGCCAAGGCAATCGCCAGAAAGGTTTTACCGGTTCCCGCGGGTCCTATGCCGAACGTCACGTCGTGAGAACGAGCGCCCTCCAGGTAGCGAGCCTGGTTCAAGCCCCTGGGAAATACTTTCGAGAAACCCTGAGGAATGACAATGGCACCTTCTTGAAGAGTTTTCAAAGCCGACTCGTTGCCTGGCTGCAACCCCTCCTGGGTGCTGAGAATCAGTTCTTCATTGAGAGCTCGCCCCAAGTTCACCTGGTTCTTGAGTTCCTTGACCAACGAACCAAAACGAAGACGCACTTCAGGATCGTTGCTTTTCAGATGCAATTCGTTTCCTAAAGAAAAAATAGGAGCGCCAAGAATTTCTTCGAGAATCTTGAGGTTTCGATCATCTGCCGAACAGATTTGGCTCAGAAAATCACTCTCGTCGATAACGATCTTTAACGTAGGAGTCAGTTTTTCCTCCCGGAAAACACAGTCTATAAGAGGCTGGAAGGCTGCGTCAAGCTTTCAATTGCCGGTGTAGGTTTGCGGATTTTGAGTCGACCAGTTATTGTTTTGGTCCTGTTGAACGTTTGCTTTGAGTTGAGGGAACGGATACCACTGGACAAGCAAGGTTAGAGTACTAACCCACTGATAGTTGGACGTCCCCGTCGGTATTTGGGGCATGGCCGTGTAGTTCAGTTGAATTTGCCAGTCATCCATGTAGTGGGTCAGCCCCAAAGTGATGCTGCTTGCCTTAAAAGCCCCCTGCTTCAGGGCGTTTTGATCCCAAAAGGCCAAAGAATTCAGGGTGTCCTGCCAAAAATCGCGAGGTTGTAGGCTCGGGATTCCAAAACTTTGAACTATGCCCGGAAAGTACATGTACATCTGATTGTTCGTGAAGTTATGGCTCAGTGTGAAATCGAGAAAACGCGACACACTCAAGTTGACGGTGTATCCCACCGTTAGAGGCATCTGCGTGTACTGCTGGAGGTTGATGTCCCATGAAGAATTTAACCCAAATCCTGCAAAGGCACGTCCTTTCCAGAAACGAGGGGAATTCCACGTGGTGTTCCAGCTAAAGTCGAGTTCCGAGTTCAAAAATTCGGTGCTTGTTCCTGTATCCCAGTTCAAAGTTGTCTTGTCAAAAGTATAAGGGATGGTTTGCTGGGCCGTGTACCTTGTCGTGAAGCCCCAAGCTGACAGGGTTGTGATCGCCGTTTGAGGTTGCTTATTGACCAGATCGTAGGTGTAGTTTTGTGAAAGGCTAAATCCTGTTAAGGGGGTCCATGTCAAATTGGAGACCCAAGGATCAGGCTCCCAACCATTCCCTTGGTCACGGTAAGTAAAATTGCTGGTCAAAGAACCCCAGCTTTTCGTCAGAGACAAGGCCCACGAAAAGCTTTGGTTGGTCGGGAGGGGGCTGAGGTCATCGCTCCACGTCCAGACAGAGCTCACCACGGGGTCGGGGTAAAAAACCGACCAGTTCAAGCTGGCTGAAGCGTTGTTCTGGGGCACCGAGGCCGGCGTTCCGTCCCAGAAGCCATCCTGAAAAATCGGGACGTTGTTCACAGAGTCCCAACTGTTGTAGGTGTGAGTCCAAATTCGTGATTTTAACGTGTAAGTGATTGTAGAACCAGCAAGCTGGGGGATGGAAATCAACGGATTGAGGCTTGGACTGAAGGTCTGGTAAACTTGGACCTGAGAGTTTTGGGCATCGGACTGCTGATTGGCCAGAATCTGGGCAGGCACCAGCCCTGAGGCCTGGACCCAGGTATCCTGAGCGGCCTGAGTCAAGTTCAAGTCTTCTTTGAGGTTCCAAAAGTTGTCGGCAGAGCTCTGCGTGTAATTGACGTCAGCAGTTTGGTTTAGAAACCAGATTTGAGTTTGGACGGCCCAGTTCATCTGCCCTGGTTCAACCCACTGAGTTTTGTCCAGGTGTGTTTCGTTTCTCCACGATGGGGTCCAGGTCCAGGCCACGTTTCCCGTCGTACCGTTCAGGGTCGATGGAAGAGTCAACGGTTGTTCAAGAGCCGGGGGAATCAGACCCGAAGCGGAGGGAGCTTGAGGCGCGGGGGCAGGTTCTGCCGGCGAGGGTACCGGGGTTGCTTTCAAGTTTTTTTTCGAGTCCGCTGCATCAGAATCCCCCGAAAGGGAAGACCAGGGAGGCAAAAGTCCGTGTCCAGCCTCTACAGGTTTCGTCGGAGTCGACGAACTCCACAGCTGCCCGCCCGTAGAAATGGCCACACTGGGAAAAATAAAAATACTTGGCGCATAAAGGTTGGCCGTAGAAGAATAAGGGTTCGTCACACCTTGGTTGGGCTGCTCGTCCCATTCACCGTCAGCCTCCAACTTGTTGATCGTGATAGTATTCCAAAAGGTCCAAGGAAGAGGAAAACTCTTGGTCGTCATGGCCAATTGCCAGTTTAAGCTCGACTGCACGATGGGAACCGTGTAGGTATTTGTGCTCGTGTTCAGGCCCAGAAGGGTCGTGAGGCTAAAGTCTTCACTCCGATTCGAAAAAGTTTGACCCCACAGAAGAGGGTCGGTGTAAAACTCAAACTTGAAAGTATAGTCCGGCGAAGCGCCTTCCAAATGGAATCCCCAGCGGAAAGGGACCTGCCAAGGCCCAAAATACCCCTGATCCCACTGAAATTGGGACCAGGGAGAGAGGATCCCGTTGAACGGATTGATCGTATACGGGTTGCCCGAGGAATCAAGAGGGTGCGTGAAAGCAAGATCGACCCACCACTTGAAGGTTGTCAGATTCCAAAGCCCGGGCATCTCAGAGTAGAGGGCTGAAATAAAACCCTGGTTGCTGTACGTGTCAGCGATCAATTTGAGGATCCAGTCTTTTGGCTGAGGGGGCGGCGTTCCCTGAACCATAAAAAGACCGCGGCGGACCCTTTGCACCGACGAACCTGGACCCGATAGCTGGAGAAAGGACATGGGATTATCGGCGGCTGCTTTGTGGCCCAAAAAATACGTCGTTGTCTGAAGATAGGTGCCTCGCGGGTCGGACGGACCCGGGAAACCCAAAACAGGGTTGAAAAAGAAATCGTCACCCGGCTGAAAATAAAACGGAAAATAGAAAACGGGGACCCTGCCGCTCAAGAGGACGGCATTTTGGATGCCCCATTCTCCTGGGGCAAGGATCCAAATTTTTGAGGCGCGGAGTTGGTAATTCGGGGGATCGTCCTGGCTGGAGGTGATCGTCCCGTCGTCCATGACGACGGCGTCCCCTCCGGAGCGCCGAATCGTTTTACCTGTGTAACGGAAAGTCAACGCCACGCCTTGGATCGTCTGACTCCGCGTCGAACTTCCGCCGTAGAAAACTCCCTCAGAATCCCTGAGTCGAAAGGTCAGACTGTCCCCATGAAAAACGTCTTTGGAGGTTCCATTGATCAAGGTGTAGACAACGTCCCCTTTGGCCGTCATTTCGCCCAAGGACTGGTCGTACCACAGCTCAGCACAAGTAATATCGTGGGTGACGTTCTTTGTCCTGTCGACAAAAATGAGGTGCACACCGCCCGACAGGTGCAGTTCTTTTCCTCCGTCGGTACGATCAACGTTGATAAATCCGGCTTGTTGGGCGCTTTCGATCGTCAGGATTTTGTCTTCTTTGGGTTTCTCGGGGGTGTGAAAACCCAGGACTTGACCGATGCGGGAACGGAGGTCCTCGGCCGTGCCCGCATCGCTCAAACCCAGCTGGCGGGCCCAGGATTTCAAATCCTCATAGCCAGCAGAAGCCCAGTCGCGCTGCTGGGCCTTGTCAAACCACGAGGGCGCCGTCGGAAGAGGAGAGGCGCCTTCGGTTTCAAGTCCCCAGGCAAGTGAGGCCGCCAGGAATGACAACC
>JABEVL010000057.1 GCA_013043995.1 Spirochaetales bacterium
CGGCGACCACCGAAAAGGGGAGCTGTTCCAAGATGCTGCGCCGCCCGGCGTACTCCCCGCTCAACGGCTGGATCAGTTCGGCCAATTCGGGATAAAACAGCGAAAACAACGGCCGGATCAGGATCTCTGTGACGCGTCCGCCGCCGCTCACCGACAGGCCTGCGTTCGAACGGATCGGTCTTTTATAGAACGCCTTGACGTAGCCAATCTCGTCGCTTTCCAAAAGAGGACCGACAAGCCCCAGCAGAAACTTGGGATTGATGTTGCTGATGTCGGCGTCGATCCAGACGATGATATCCCCTTGAAGGACGTGCAAACTTTTCCAAAGATTTTCCCCCTTCCCCCTGAAACTACCAAACGTCGGCAAAATCTCGGTGGCGACAAACACCTTGGCGCCAAAGCTTCGGGCGATATCCCGCGTCTTGTCGGTGGAGCCCGAATCAATAACGGCAATTTCGTCAATCAAGGGAAAACGGTCCATCAGCTCCGTTTTCAAGACGAGAATCTCCTTGGCGATGGTCAGCTCCTCGTTCAACGTGGGAAAGGCCAAAGAAATCTTGAGGTTTTTTTGGATTTTCAGGTCCACCAACCGCTGTTTGTTGTCAAAAGCGCTGTTGTGGTACGACCGTGAACGCAGGCTGTCTTCCTTGGACTTAGGATTCATAGAACTCTGTCCTTTCGTCTTCGACGATCGACGAAGATTCTTCAATCACCCAAAGCAGCTGACGGAAGCCCGCCCCTATCGGTTCCAAAAGTATCGCTTCATTCTGGGGCGCACCAACAGCCTTGGTGATCCCCAGGGCAACCGCCGGGATTCCCCTGTCGTTGAGCAAGGAAATCTTGTCCGAGACGTGACCTGTTTCAGCCTTGACCTTCACGAAATTCAACGCTCCTTTCAGGATACTGATTAAAGGTTCATTGAGCTTGGGATCGCCAACGGAGCGCTTGAAGCGCACCAGGGTTTCAATTTTAATCTTCAGACCTTCAGAGGCCTCTTTGATATTTTCCATCACTTCAGACCTAAAGACCTCAAGAACCTTTTCGTCTTCGGCAACAATTTCAATATCCATTTCGCCCTGACTCGCCCAATGTCCAAAGCCGGAACCGGCATCCAGTTTAGCAATGTTGACAACGGCCGTCGAGGATCCCTCCTGCGACATCCGACCGATCTTGGCGGCGATCTCGCCTAAAATAACGGCCGCTGAGGGCTGGCTTCCCGGCTCAAGGAGCTTCCGTTCTTCGGACTCGACTTTAAGCGAAAGCCTGTAAGCGCCCTGGTGCTGAGTTTCAAGCTTTCCCAGTTCCGTGCCGCGGACCAGGATCGCATGCGAGATCCTGTCGGACCAATTGTTCAGAAAATGCTTGAAAGCCTCCTCACGCTCGTCCACCGACGAAGAAATCGTAAAAAGGAGAAGGAGGTTTTTGTTCAGGTGAAAATCTGTCGCTTGAACAAACTCGGCAAAAACCAACAAGGTCGCCGCCCCCAAACTCCGTTCGCCCAACCCCTGCCCTGAGGCCTTGTCTTTTGAAAGGTGAACTGAATTGTGGAGGGTTCCGAAGTCCGTGTCGCCCACCTCGGCCATGACAAGAACGAAATCACGGCGCGTGCCGTAAGCAGGAAAAAGCGCAACAAGATTGCCCCACTCGTCCGTAAAGATATTGGAGACCCCGAACTCGTTTAGCCTTTTTGAAATCATGGCCATTCTTAACGTTTCCCCGTCGCTAGGAGAGGGAATATCGTTCAAAAGTACAGCGTCTGAAAGGATTCTTTGGGCGTACTTTTCCGTTTCAAGGTCTTGGAGATCAAGCCTTTTTAACCTGAATCCCCCGAAAAAACGGGCAAGAAACCCGGCAATGCGCCGCAAAAAGAGAAAAAGATTTCTCACGAAACGCCGCCTCCTATTGCAAATGCGTATTTTATCTATAATACGAATCACAAGAAACGAACACCCACAATCCTGGATCGCTTGCCGAAATCTTCGCCTGCCGAAGAGAGGGAGTAGAAAAATGTCTCAACTCTTTGATTTTGTCTCTTCAGCCTGGGTCAATTCCCCACTTTTTTTACAAGTTGTCATGGTGCTTATCGGGGGATGGATCGCTGCCAATCTCCTTCGGTGGGTCACCCAAGGCCTCCTGGCTCTTTTTCGATTTGATCATCTTGCCGACCGCACAGGTTTAGGAGAGTTTTTGCGCAACGGGCAGGTGACCATGCGCCCGGCCAAACTCTTGAGCGTCTTCGTCTACTGGGCGGTGATCCTCGTCACCCTGCTGGTGGCTTCCAGGGTCCTCAATATCACGGTTCTGAATGCGATCACCGACCGCCTGGTTAAAGCTCTGCCGAATATTGTTGCCGCTGTTTTTATTGTGACAGTCGGCTTGGTCATCGTTTCATTTTTGGCCAACGTTCTTAAAACAATCGCACGCAACACGTCGATGACCAACGTCCGCACCGTCGTGCGGGTATTTCGCTACATCGGATACTCGATCATCATTTTGATGGCCTCCGATCAATTGGGCCTGGGAAAGGGGCTTTTAAGCGAACTCTTTGTGATCGCCTTCGGCGCTTTGGCCCTGGCGTTTGCGATCGCTTTTGGGTTAGGTTCTGTGGAAGTGGCCCGTCGGATCATGGGAAACCTGCTTAAAATGCGGGACCGGGAGGACCAAAACGCTGAAAAAAACTCCCAAAAAAGCAACAAGCCGGAGTAGTTGCCTGCTCATCGCGTTCGACTCCTGGGACAGGATTTCGCCGCGTCAGCCGACAAGCTTCAGGTATACGAGCCTGGCGCACCAAGTTCCAGAACGTACTCGGCGAGTTGGGTTAAACCGGCCTTTCCGCCGGACTCAGGAAGGACCTCGAGGGCCGCCAGGGCCAACTGAAGTGCCTTTTGGCCCTCGCTCAGGGGCTCGACCTCGTCACAGGCCAGATCGTGGTCCTGCGCATCATCAAACAGCTGGTAGGCCAGGCCAAACTGGAGCCCAAAGTTGGCCAAAGCAGCGATTTGCGGGGGTGTTCCTGAGGCTAAACTTGCGCCCAAGGCACAACAAAGGCTCATAAAGCGCGCTGTTTTTCCTTCAATGACACGGTAGTACGTGGCTCGGGTGAGCTTTTTGACACTGGCCTGCTCGACTTCAGCAGAAACCATCAGTTCGTTCAAACCCACCACGTCGAGCATCTGCTCCACGTTCAGGACACGGGTCAGGGTGCCGAAGGCCCGTGAGTAGAGGGCATCCCCGATCAGCAAGGCCACCTTGTTGCCCCAGGCGCCGTTCACTGTTTTTTGGCCACGGCGGGAAAGGTCGTCGTCAAGAATATCGTCGTGCACCAGACTGGCGCTGTGAATCAGCTCGACGCCGACGCCCAGCTGGATCAAAGGCTCCCCGAATTTTTCAGGCTTGCCGGGACTCACCGACTGGGCCGAGAAAAAGGCCAGCGCCGGTCTGAGAAATTTTCCGGGCCGCTGAAAAAACCCCCCGACAATTTCGTCCGTCTTTGAAAATCCGAAACTCCCGACAAGGGACCTGAGACCGGTTCCAACGCGCTCAAGTTCATTTTGTATGGGCTGGTAGACGTCTTCCAAACGCGAGCGGGTTTGATGAAACTTTGTTCCGGTGGTCACAGCAAAAACTCCTTGATGGGGCAAAAAGAGAAAGACCGCTCCTCGGGAGGGGCGGTCTGTTTCAAGGGGGTTTTTGAAGTGCTCGACCTCTCCAACCCCTCGAGCTCTCCTACGAGTCGGCTTTTGGCTTTTTCTGGAAAAGCTTATACAAGCCGAGAATCACAGGCAGACGGTTGACCCCGGGGATAAAGGGGACAGCCAGCAGAATCAGGCCCAAGAGCCCAAGAATGTAGGCACCGTCGCGGTCGCCGTTGTCGTCGGTCTTGAGGATCGTTTGATCCATAATGCCGATCGGGGCCAGCCACCAAGCTCCCGGGGGAACTGGACGGGCCATCTTGATCGAAGGAATATTTTTAGAGTCCGAGAAGTTGGGTTGCCAATCGGCTCGTCCGCCGGGCAGGTTCATGTCGGGTTTTTCTTCTTTGAGCATTCCCATCTGACTCGTCCGGATTTGCATCTTTCGGGCGTACGAGCCCAGCACATGCAGGTCAGCCATCAGACGCAGGGAGTAAGTTTCGTCTCCCAACTCGCCTTCGCCCCGAAGGGCCTTGTCGTAGTAACCCGTGGCGGCCATCTGGGTCAGGTCTTTAGCCACCGTGATCAAAGGATCGTCGGACTCCTTGATCTTGCCTTTGTTGTCTCCAAAGAAGTCGATGGCGTTTGCAATCAGCTTTTTCTGCTGATCGGCGCTCAGTTTTTCGATAGGGCCTAAATAGTCGGGCACCTGACCCGTTGCAACCAGGGTGGCCCAAGGTCCGTCGATATAGACCTTGCGGGTGTTCCAGGTGTAGGGGTCGATGTTGTCCGAGTAGCCGCTCGTTAAGCTTTGAGCGTCGTCTCCTGTGCCGATTTGCTGGAGTTGGCCGAATTCACCCACCAAGGTTGTAGCGAAAAGGTTGGGATCGGTCGAAGCCACTTCCTTGAAGGTCACGGGTTTGACGTAGGGGGAAGGAAGAAGCAGGGCCAAAACTAAAATGGCCACCGCAACGACTCCGCCGCGCAAAAACAACATCGTGTGGTTGGCCTTTTCGATCTTGTAAGGGTGGTCGGCCTTGGGCGGCGGGGCCAAGCCCAGAAACCTTACCAGGATGTAGTGCAAGGAAAGCAAGGCGAAAATGACGAACGGAACGATCGCCACGTGCAAACCGATGACGTTGAGCGTGTTCAGCGGGTTGATCCACCATCCCAGGCCCGAACCGTTGAAAAAGTCAGCACCCTGCAAGGCCCGCCACTGGGTCGAAAAATCTCCACGCAGAGCGTAACCAAACTCGGTTTCCGTGATCGCCACCATGAACATCAAAGCACCGATGACCCAGGTGATCTTCCTGGGCCCACGGTACCCCATCGTGCAAAACACAACGATCAGGTGAAGCAGGATAAAGATGATGAACGCTTGACTGGACCAGAGGTGAACGCTGCGAAAAAATACGCCCACGGGGTTCGTCAACCACCAGGTCGCGCCTAAGAACAACTCGACGACACCGCTAATGACGAGCATGATGAAACTGACGGCAGCCAAAAAACCCAGCGAATAAAAAATTCGGTTGGCGTAGTGCGGCGCCTTGTCGATCATCAAATCGGCAAACTGCGGCCCCAGTTTTTTTTCGACTGGGAAACCGGTTTCCTCTTTCATGAAGACCTCCTTGTGACATTGTCGACGGATTTTTTCCTAACTCTAAAACCCCTGAAATTCATTTTAGGCGTTAAGAACGTCGATGTGGGCCATTTTGTCACATTTTTGGTCCCTGTCAAGGGGGCATCTTCGCCGTCCGAGTTATGAAAACAGGCGTTGCCCCCAAAGATTCCACGCCGCGCCTGCGCCGAGGCCCAGAAGGTAGAGCCAACCGAAACGTCTGTTGTGCACGAGGTTGAACCGGTGCAGCCAGAGCGGCCAACCGATCCAGCCCGCGGGCGCCTCGGAGGGACGCGGCGCCGAGCAGACTTTCAAAAGCCGCCAGGCCGAAGGCAGGTTCAAAAAAACCAGCAGGGCCCAAGGCGTCATGAGCCTGAAAAAGACGGCCAGGGCGACCAGCAGGTACATGCCGGCGACCAGAACTTGATTTAAAAACCGGGAACGCGGTTCCCCCAGCAAAACCGGGAGGGTCCGAATCTTGTGTCCTTCGTCAAAACCGTCCTGGTCGATGTGCTTGCCGATC
>JABEVL010000058.1 GCA_013043995.1 Spirochaetales bacterium
ATTCCGGGGGTGGGGGGAGGGGACGGCCTTCTTTTTGGGCGATCCGGCGCTCTTCCATGTAGTCGTGGTCCTTCCAGACTTCCCGCACCAGACGTTCCAAGGGCATGCTCAAGTTGTTCAGGGTGCTGGTGGCAAAGGCGATGCCCTTGGGATTGCTGACGTTTTTTTTGACAAGGTCGACGAGGCCAAAAAGTTCTTTTTTGTCAAAGCCGTGCAGGTAAAGAACTCGCTGGTTTTCACGGCCAGGAATGCGGGCGGGGGAACGTTCAGGGTCAAGGGCCTCCGGGGGCTCACCTTCGGTTCCCTCGTGAAACAAAGCGACCAACTTCTGTAAAGGAAGTGAAAGATGCCGTTTTTCTGCGGCGGCAAAGGCAATCGGCAAGCTGGATTGAGCGTGACCGAGGATCAGCCGGTTTAAATGCTCAATCTCCTCGGGCGAAAAACCGTGCGCCACCACGGTCCTCTCGCTTGGCTGACTGGGCGTCAAACTCATTGGGGACTCCGTTTCTCAAAATCTTTGTACAGCAGGCTGGGCTGAATCCCGTGGTTGTTTTGGTACTTGCCGCTCGAATACGGCACGTAGTTTCCTTCGACGGTATGGTAGTAGATCTGGCAGATTTCCACGCCGGGGTAGATGATGATGGGTTGAACACAAAGGATCTCCAGAGTCCAAAAGCCCTGGAAACCCACGTCGCCGAATCCTGCTGTGATGTGGATGAACAGTCCTAGTCGGCCGATCGAGGAACGGCCTTCCAGCATGGGCACGAGGTTTTTTGTGGCCGTGTATTCGAGGGTTCGGCCCAGGTAGAGTCTGCCCGGTTCAAGCCGGTACCCCGTGGCAGGAATCTTGAGGCTTTTAAAGGCGTTGGGTTTGGCCATGTCCAGAACAGGGTCCGTGTAAACCAAGAGCTCGTCTCCAAGCCTCAAGTTGTAGCTGTTGGGGTTGAGCTGGGCCTTGTCGAAAGGCTCGATCACGATCTGGTCGCCCAATCTCTGTTCGATTTCTAAACCCGTCAAAATCATCGCGCACTCCCGCGATGAGAAAATCATACAACGCCCACCCCGTCAAGCAGGGCCTTACCAGACAAGGGGGATAAACTTTCTGACCCGGCGCCGGTAGTCGGCGTAGTTGGAGTATTTTTGAACCAGCCAAGCTTCTTCGGCGGCAGCTTTTCGGTCCATCCAGACGGCAAAAACGAGCCAGACCAGGCCCGCTGCCCACGACAGCCAGAGCAGTGCCCATCCCAAACCTGCCAGGAGAAGTCCCGAGTAGATCGGGTGCCTGACCCAACGGTAAAGTCCGTCACCGACAAATACCGCGTCGTCTTTGGGGAGGGGGAAAACACTCAGGCTCTTTCCCAGGTTGAGCAGCGCCCAAAAAGCCGTCCCTGCGCCGAAGAGTAGAACAACGAGCCCCGGCCAGAAAAAACCTGCGTGCCAGGGTAGGGCTGCTACCAGCACGGCAAAACCCAAGATCAATTGGCCCACTACCCACACTTGCCCGCGGTTGAGGCTTTTGTGGGGCTTCTTTTCTGACGGATCATCTTTCTGCAGCATGTTCCTAAGTTAGCCATGAAGGACAAATTTGCGAAATCTTTCCAAATCTCCATTTTAACACTATACTGGTTCTGTGCTCACCCTCTCGATACCCTACCTTTTGTTGCCGGACGCCCTCACCATCGCGGTTTGCCTCATTTTGGCGGTCAACCTCCTCACGCGCAGACGCGACGTGCCGGGCAGGTTGCCTTTCGGGATGTTTCTGCTGGCGGTGGCCTGGTGGGCTTTTTTTGACGTCTGGGATCTCCAGACGTCTGCGCTTGGCCTGAAAATGTTCGTGACGGGTTTGGAGTACGTGGGCATCGTGTCGATCCCGGTGCTCATCGTGAGATTTGTCGTTTTCTACACAGGTGTCCAGCAGAAATGGCTTCGGTTATGGCAGTTTGCCCGCTGGGCTTTATGGGTCATGCCCGTTTTGACCCTCTGTTTTGTCGCTCTTGACCCCTGGTTGGGCTGGGTCAGGAACGATTTCAGGGTGCTTGAACTCAGTCCAGGGATCTTCACTCTTGATAAGAGCTTCGGCCCTTGGTTTTATGTGCACGCCGCCTACTCCTACGCGATCTTGCTGCTGACAGCCCTGGGCTGGGCCTGGTTGCACTTCCGACGGGTCCAGCGCGTGGTCTGGAACGACCTCCTGGTTCTTCTGGCTCTGCTTTTTCCCTGGTTGGCCAACATTTTCTACCTCTTCAGCGGCGGCCATTGGCGTTCGTTCGATCCCACGACTTCGGCGTTCACCGTGACGGCCGTTTTATTGTTCTTTAACCTTTTGAGGTTCAGGTTTTTAGATTTTCTGCCGGTTTCCAGGGAACGTTTGATCGAAAATTGGGGAGTCCCGACGCTGGTCTTTGATCAGAAAGGCAGACTGGCATTTTTTAACCGGGAGGCCAAGCTCCGCTGGGGGCTGAGCGGCGGTTTAATCGGTCTTGACCGTTCCGAAGGTATCCCCAAGCTTTCCTGGCTGCCGATGCCTCCCGACGGTCCGGAAACCCGAACGACGGACGTGATCTTCACGGGAGACCGCCGTTTTGAGGCCTGGGAGGCGAAAGAAAAACTCCTTTGTCTCGGGAAAAGACCCACGGGCACCGTTTTAACGATGCACGACGTGACGGCGTTGCGCGAGTCCCAACGGGCCCTCCGCCTTCTGAATGCCGAGCTTGAAGCCCGCGTTCGAGACCGAACCCAGGATCTTCAAGAAGCCAACAGAAGGCTGTCCGAAGAGCTGGACCAACGAAGACAGGCCGAACGCCTGAGTTTTTATTATTCCCTCCACGACCCTTTGACGGGCTTGGGAAATCGAAGTTACCTTTTAAGCCGCCTTGGGCAGGTGATTGAGCGTTACCGTAGGATGCCGCAAACCCAGTTCGGCCTGATTTTTATCAATTTCAACGGCTTCAAGCGGATCAACGAGTCCTACGGCCACCAGGCGGGCGACGAATTTTTAAGGCTGTGTTCCAACCGCTTAAAGGAATCCTTGCGCACCATCGACACGGCGGCGAGGTACTCGGGGGACCAGTTTGTGGTGATTCTGGATGGCCTTCTTCAGGCCGAAGAGCTCCCGGC
>JABEVL010000059.1 GCA_013043995.1 Spirochaetales bacterium
AAAATCAACGACTTTCTGAAGGCCCTTGAGTCTCATGACCCCTTGGGTCTTTACGGAGAACAAGGCTTTAAGGAACTGGTGGAAAAACTCGATCACCTGAGTTTTTCTTTTCCTGATCCGCACTACCGCCCAACCACCGACTGGCTGTCGCGCCTGAAGGCCGCCGCAGTCTGGTGGCGTCACAAGCTAATCGTCGTCGCCTGACTTGAGCACCGAAAGAAAGGCGCTTTGCGGCAATTCGACGCTCCCGACCATTTTCATGCGTTTCTTGCCTTCCTTTTGTTTTTCAAGGAGCTTGCGCTTGCGCGAGATATCGCCACCGTAACACTTGGCCAGCACGTCTTTCCGGAAGGCCTGCACGGTTTCACGGGCGATGATCGAGTTACCGATCGAGCCCTGAATGGCAATCTTGAACTGCTGGCGGGGAATTTCGTCCTTGAGCTTTTCACAGACACGCCGGGCACGGTCGTAGGCATTTCCCCTGAACACGAGCATCGACAGGGCGTCGACGGTCTCGCCGTTGATCATGATATCGAGCTTGACAAGGTCGGTGACCTGGAACCCGGACAGTTCGTAATCGAATGAAGCGTAGCCCTTGCTGATCGATTTCATCTTGTCGTAAAAATCGAAAAGTACCTCGGCAAGAGGCATGCTGTAACGCATCTCCACTCTTTTTTCGTCCAGGTAGGTCATGTTTTCCTGCACGCCTCTTTTATTTGTGCAAAGCGTCATGATGCTTCCAAGGTAATCGGCAGGCGTGATGATCGTCGCCTTGATGTAAGGCTCCTCGGCCACTTCGATCGTTGTGGGGTCAGGAAAATTGGCGGGGCTTTCAATCGTGTACACCTGACCTTTTTTGGAAGTCAGCCGGTACTGCACCGAGGGTGAAGTCAGGATGATGTTCAGGTCGAACTCCCGCTCGAGCCGCTCCTGGACGACTTCCAGGTGCAACAGGCCCAAAAAGCCGCATTTAAATCCAAAGCCGAGCGCCGCCGAGCTGTCTTTTTCATAAATCAGCGACGCATCGTTGAGCTTGAGCTTTTCGAGGGCCTTGGAAAGCTCTTCGTACTGGTCAGAGTCCACTGGGTACAACGACGAAAAAACAACGGGCTTGACGTCGCGGAAACCGGGAAGTGACGCCGAGCAGGGGTTGGCCAATGAGGTTACCGTATCGCCCACGCGGACGTCTGAAATGTTCTTAATTCCCGCGATAAAGTAACCGACTTCCCCAGGTCCTAATGCTTTCGTCCGTTCCAGTGTGATTCTGAAAACTCCAACTTCCTCTAGAATGTGGGTGGCGTTTGAGTTCCACAGCCGGACCTCGTCCCCTTCCTTCAAAGTTCCCTGGAAATTCCTCACGTGGACGATTACTCCCCTGAAAGGGTCGTAATGGGAGTCAAAAATGACAGCCTGGGGTGGCTGGTCGGCCTGTCCGTTCGGCGGGGGTATCCAGTCCACGATGGCCTGCAGGAGTTCGTCCATCCCCAAGCCGATTTTGGCTGAGACACAAACAGCAATGGAGCTGTCAAGGCCAAGGTCATGGTCGATCTGGTGCTTCACGCGTTCGATGTCGGCACCCGGCATGTCGATTTTGTTGATGACAGGGATGATGAAAAGGTCGTGTTCCATCGCCATGTAAAGATTAGAAAGCGTCTGAGCCTGAACACCTTGCGTCGCGTCGATCACGAGCAGGGCACCCTCGGAACTCGCAATCGCTCGGCTGACTTCATAGGAAAAGTCGGCGTGACCAGGGGTATCGACAAGGTTGAGCATATAACGCTGGCCATCCGCAGCCAGGTGGGGTAAGGCCACGGCTTGGCTCTTGATCGTGATTCCGCGTTCTCTTTCAATGTCCATATTATCCAAAAGCTGGTTTTGAAAGTTACGGTCATCGATGATCTTCGAGCGTTGAATAAACCGGTCGGCAAGGGTCGACTTGCCGTGGTCGATGTGGGCAATGATGCAGAAATTCCGGATGAGGTGGACGGGATGGGGCATGAGGCCCAATGTACTACAAGACGGTTTTGATTTCAATCAAGCCGAGTGCAGACCGTGAGATCAAAATTTCAAGTTTTGAGCGGAACCGTCAGTGCTTTCGTCGAAAGGAGTCCGCAGGCGGCCCAGATGTCTTCACCCCTTGAACGCCGGATCGTCGCGGCGATTCCCTTGGCCGACAACTCGCGTTGCATCCGTTCCATCGCCGAGCTGTCCGAGCCTTGCAAGGGAGTCCCTGGTATGGGGTGAAAGTGAATGAGGTTAACTCGGGTTTTAAGACCATGAAGCCGGCGAACGAGTTCTTTGGTGTGCCGAGGCGTGTCATTGACCCCGGCAAAACAGATGTATTCTATGCTGACGCGCCGAACATCGCTTTCCTGCCTGTTGCGAATAAAGTCCAAAACATCATCCATCGCATGAACGTTCTGGACAGGCATCAGGCTGGCCCGCTCCTCGTCAAAGGGACTGTGGAGAGAAAGAGCAAAGCGCACTTTGGAGCGGTTGAAAAAATCTTCCAGAGCAGGCAAAAGTCCAACGGAGGACACGGTGATCTTTTGTTGGGAAAATCCCAGTCCCCAGTCGGCGGTCAGGATTTCCAGGCTCAAAAGCACAGCATCCAGGTTATCCAGAGGTTCCCCCATCCCCATGTAAACCACGTTCGTCAGCTGCGAGAACTCGGCGATGCTCACGACCTGATTGAGGATCTGGGCGCTGGTCAGGTTAGCCTGAAATCCTTGTTTTCCGGTCATACAAAACAGGCACCCCATCTTGCAGCCGACCTGCGAACTGACGCAGAGAGTTTTACGGTCCGTTTCAGGAATATACGCCGTTTCGATGAATTTCCCGTTGACGGGGAAAAGGTATTTTTTTGTCCCGTCCCGGCTTTCATCAACGCGCGTCGGCTCTTGCCGTTCCAACGAGCAAAGCTCCTGCAGCTGCTTGCGCACAGGAACGGCGAGGTCGCTCATCACCTCGAACGAGGTGGCTCGGCGCTTGTAGATCCATTGCGCAAGCTGGTTTCCCAGATAAGTGGGGCGGCCCAAGTCAACCGCAAAAGCCCTCAACTGCCCCAGGGTCAGTCCAAAAAGATTCGTACTCAAAAATACACCTCGGCAACGATTTGAGAAAAAGGTATGCCTTGAGAGATCAGAAGATCACGGGCGTCGACCACCATCTCTGAACTCCCGCAAAGAAAGAAATGGGTGTCCATGGGCCATTTTTGACTTTCGAGGTAACGGGTGACACGACCGTCAAAAACGCCCTGTTCCCGCGTGCAGCAGGCAATATAGTTTTTACCAAGGCGTTTTTGCCATTCTTCCCGAAAATACAGGTCCTCGAGGTAACGAGCGCCCTGGACCAAAACCCTCGTACCTGCAAACCCCGAACGGGCCATCGCCAGAAACGGCGCAACACCGGTTCCAGTGGCTACCCAAACCGCCTGCTTTTTTTTGTCCAAAAAACTCCCTTGGGGAGGTGTGATCCAAATCCGATCACCGGGAACTAGCCGGCTCAGGATGGGGGAAAGCTCTCCCGAGTCGACAGGGGTGAAAAGTATGGACGCCCAGGAATCCTTGTTTCCTGAAGCCAAGCTGTACCACCTGGGGGGGCGGTTGGGATCGTCGGTCACACCGACGATCTGCCCCGGCAAAAAATCAAAATCGCGTTCCCAGGACAGCCAGCGTCCCCTCTTCCCCCGAGGGAGATTCTGACAAACCATCACAGATTTCGTGCTCGCCGGAACCTTCATGAAAAAGAAACTACTCGAACCCTTCTTTCCTGTAAAGTCCTTGAGCAAGCACGGGGATTTAGACCTCGCTGCCGTCAGGCAGTGTGGCGTTTTTGGGAATAATCACGATGTGATCCCGTATGTAATAGTTGGGTCCGTCAAAAAAATCCAGCTGATTCTTGTTGTAAATCTTGCAGTTTTTTCCAATCCTCGCGTTTTTATCGATGATCGCATTCTTGATGAGAGTATTTTCACCGATTCCGACGTCAGGAATGCCCTTTTCACGGTTGTGGGCACGGTCAGATTCGCTTTCGAAGTCGTCGGAGCCCATGATGATGGAGCTCTCGACCACCACTCCTTTTTGAAGGATGCTTCTTACACCTACGACCGTACGGCTCAAGGTGGAATGATCCAGGATGCTCCCTTCGCACACCATGGACTCGTCAATTTTGCAGCCGTCAAAGCGTGAAGAAGGCAGATGCCGGGCGTGGGTGTAAATCTGGTTTTGATAGAAATCAAAGGAGGGCTTGCGCTGGGCGAATTCAAGGTTGGCTTTCCAGAATGAATGAATCGTTCCGACGTCCTCCCAATACCCGTCGAACAGGTAACCGCCTACACGCTTGGTCTTGATGGCAGACGGTATCACTTCTTTCCCAAAATCTTTGGTGTCATTTTCCAAAAGCTCCAGGAGGGTTTCGACATTGAACAAGTAAATGCCCATCGACGCCAGCCAATGCTTTTCACGATCGATCTGAGGAAAAGTCTTGCGGATAAACTCGGTGCTTTTAAGAGATTCCAGAACAGCATCTTCCGTGGGCTTTTCGACAAAATCGGTGATCATTCCTCCATCAAGCCGAACAAGACCGAAACCCGAAGCGTCCTGACGGTTGCAGGGCAAAACGGATACCGTAAGGTCAGACTTTGTTTCTGTGTGATATCGGAACATCTGGCGAAAATCCATCGTATAGATCTGATCGCCCGATAGGATCAGGACGTGTTTCACTCCTTTGAAAGAGGTGAAGTGCTTGATGTTTTTCCGCACGGCGTCCGCCGTTCCCTGATACCATCCCGAGTTTTCTTGGGTTTGTTCCGCAGCAAGGATATCCACGAACCCGTCATGAAAATTGTCAAAGCGGTAGGCCTGATTGACGTGCTGGTTCAACGATGCCGAATTAAACTGGGTCAGGATCAAAATCTTATTGACGCCTGAATTGAGACTGTTGCTGATCGGAATGTCGATCAGACGGAATTTCCCGCCGATCGGTACTGCCGGTTTGGACCGATCCTTAGTAAGGGGGAAAAGTCTCTTGCCCTGTCCGCCGCCAAGAATAAGGCAGATGGTACTTTGCATCATTATGAGCTCCTGTTGGCCGAATTTCACTACAAGTATTTATGATCTACGGCAGATTGTAAACAAAAATCGAACTACATTCGGAGTTCATAGTTTATACTGTTTTTATGAGCTCAAAACTGGATTCAAAAAAAATTCTTTTGGCTGCCGCCGAATGCCGGGGCTTGGCAAAGGTTGGCGGTTTGGGCGACGTCGTTTTTGATTTAGCCCAGCACCTCACCGAAAGAGGCCACGACGTCAGTGTCGTCCTCCCAGCCTACGGATCCCAGAAAATCCTGTCTGCCCACGTTTTGGACTTTCTCGTCCCCTTCGGCGAATCCCCCGTCACCACCCGACTTCTTCAAGTCGAAAAGTCCTTCCCCGTCAAAACCTTCCTGATCGACGGTCCATTCTTTAGCGGGGACTGGGGCGAAATTTACATCGATTCACAAGCCCGCCAAAAAGGACCCTTTGAGGATGATGCCCTGCGTTTTGCCTTCTTTTGCCGGGCCTTGCACGTTCTGTTCAAAACCCATCCCCATTTTCAGTCCAGAGAGATTGCCCACCTTCACGACTGGCACACGGGATTTTTGCCCCTCCTCTTAAAGCTGGATCCACCGAAAAATATCCCCAAAACGCTCTTCACCATTCACAACCTGGATTACCAGGGAATTCGCCCTTGGGACTCGCCCGGCATTCCATGGGGAGGCTTCAGGCAGTGGTTTCCCGACCTTTGGGAAAAGTTGTTGGAAAGCCCTGATTTTGGCCCAGCTTCGGACCCAAGGTACAGTGAATGTATCAACCCGATGCGATGCGGTATCAAGCTGAGCCTTGGAGTTTCTACAGTGAGTCCTACCTACGCCCAGGAAATCACCCAAGCGGACGCTCCCGGCCGAGGTTTCATCGGCGGCCGGGGCCTTGAACACGACCTTTCCCAGCGTCTGGCCGAAGGGCGTCTTTGGGGCATTCTCAACGGCCTGGACGCCAAGGACCACGTCCCGCGCCAGGCCGGTCGCCCCCTTGACGCGGACGATCCGCAGCTGTTTTTGGCCAAACGGGCCCTTCGCAGCGATTTTCTTGCACAGCTGCCGTTCCTGGTCGGCGAAGCCAAGGCCCGCCTGGGCCAGCGC